>NZ_DASVSI010000150.1:0-59831 GCF_036388155.1 Hymenobacter sp.
GCATCTCGCGTGCCACCACTAATCCTTTTTCAACGATTGAATTACTACCCCACGCGAGATGCTTCACTGTGCTCTGCATGACGTTCTTAATTAATCGTTAACCACTAATCATTAACCACTATCAAAATGGCCTTTGTCGAAAAACTCGCCCTGCTCCTCCATGGCCACCAACACGAAGCTTACGAATCGCCCGGCGACTTCAACGAGCGCGAAACGCGGCGGCTGCCCAGCTACCGCAACTTTCGCAAGCGCGCCTTCACGGTGGGCATTGGCGGGCCGGTGGGCACGGGCAAAACCGCGCTGCTCAAGGCCTTGTGCGAGCGCCTGCGCCACGAGTTCGAGCTAGGCGTGGTCACCAACGACATTTTCACCCGCGAAGACGCCGAGTTTCTCATTCGCAACAGCGCACTGAGCGAAGACCGGATTGTGGGCGTGGAAACCGGGGGCTGTCCTCACGCCGCCATCCGGGAGGATATTTCGCTGAACATGGACGCCCTCGAAGGCCTCATGCAGCGCTTCGATTACGGCTTGGACTACCTCTTTGTGGAGAGCGGCGGCGACAACCTGGCCGCCCACTTCAGCCGCGAGCTGGTGGACTATTCCATCTACGTCATCGACGTGTCGGGCGGCGACAAAATCCCGCGCAAGGGCGGCCCCGGCATCACGCAGTCGGACCTGCTCATCATCAATAAAATCGACCTCAAAGACTTAATTAAAGCCGACCTCGGCGTGATGGAGCGTGACTCGCGCAAGATGCGCGGCGAGGGGCCATTCCTATTCGCTCGGGCCGTCGACGGGCACGGGCTGGAGGAAATCATCGCCCACATCAAAGCTGCCAAAGCCCGGGCCCTGGCCGCCGTGCGCGAAGACCGGCGGTAGCCTACCGGTCAATCCTAGCCAAAGCAGCGCGCAATTCATCGGCCGAGACGGGGTGAAACGGCAGGCCTTTTTCAATCTGTTCGCTCATCACGACGTCTTTGATGGCAAGGTAGGTAACGCCGCTTTCTCGTTTTATGGCGACCAAGGTGGCCGGCTCGCCTGCGGGCGCGGAGTGGAACAGCTGCAGCCGGGTGCCGGGGCGCTCGCCGTCGCTGGGTATCACGGCCCGCGCCCGCCGAAACACCAGCTGCACCCGCGTATTGGGCGCGTCGGTTTCTACGCCGTAGTAAATGCGCTGGCTGGCTAGCTGCCCCGTCCGGTCGCAGTTGGCCCAGCCCAGGCTGGTGGCGCTGAACAGGTAGCCGCTGAGTGAGTCGAGGCTGGTGGCTTGGAGCGTCCGGGCGTCGGCGCGGCGCAAGTACTGGCGGGCGCTGTCGGCCCGGAAGCTTTTTAAGTTGTCGAAGCCGTTCAGCCCGTTGGCTGTGCCGAGGCTGGGCCAGGGAAACAACACCTGCCCATCTCGGGCGAAGCCGACTTCAATTTCCCAGTTGCCAGCCATAGGCAGTTGCGGCAAGGGCTTGGCAGGGGCCACTCGCCGCTGGCGCCGAATGATGGTGAGGTAGCTGCGTGGCGTGGCGGCGGCGGGCCGCGCGCGAACCGGGCCGGTCAAGGTGGCCGGCCGGAAGGGAGGCAGCTGCCGCCCGGCGCTGCACAGCTGCTCCCGCAACACGGAGTCCTGAATGCCGACGGCCGTAGCGTTGACGACCGTGCCCCGACGGTCGACGGCCACCTCCAGCCGGCCGTACTCCACCAGCCGCCTGCCCACGAAGCGGCTGGCTTGCCGCAGGGCTTTGCGCTGTGGCAGTGTTTGGGCGGCCCGGAGGCGTTGGGCGGTGCTGGCAGAGAAGGCCAGCCGCTGCCGCAGGAAAGCCCGCAGCTGAGCTTCAGTGCCGCGTACCTGGGGCCCTTCCGGCTCAAACGCTTGTGGCTTCAGGGCCGGCCGGGGCCGTTGCCAGTCCAGTTTGCGCCCGGGCATGGGCACCCCCGCGTATAGCTGCATGCCTGCTTTGGGATGCGCGGCCGGTATCTGCACCAGCAGCTCCGCGCCGGGCCGGAGGTTGCAGGGCTTGCCATTGGCCGAAACCGCCGCCAGGTGCAGCATCCCGCCGGTTTCGAGCAGGCCGTCCTGGCTGGAATTGGTGGAAAGGTTGTTGAGCAGAATGTCGGGCAGCGAATAAAATTCCTTGAGCTGCAGCTCCACGGGGCCCGTCGGGGTGGGAGCACCCAGGGCGGCTTCCACAAAAGCCTGGGCCGGCACCCAAATGGTGGTGCCTTCGGTGCCGTAAAGCACCGTGTCGCGGCCGGGCCGCAGCCAGAAGCGTTGCGCAATCTTGGCCGCCCCAATGGCAACGGTGTCGGTTTCGGCGGGTTCCGGCGCAGGCGCGGCATCGGCGTACGTGGTGGGCCGGGGTGCCGGGGCGCGGAGTGGTTGGGACCGGGGAAGGGGTGGTAAGGCGAGGCGCCCTAGGTGGTCGGGGGCAATGGCTGCTACCACCGCGGTAGGGGCGGCGGGGGCCGGAGGCGCAACGGGCTGTGGGCGCTGGCGGCCCGCCTGGGGTGGCGAGGCATGCTGGGCATCAGGGCTGGCGCAGGCTGCCAGGCACACGCTCACAACAAGATTGTAGAAGAAGCGCATAGGCGTCGGGTCCGGGCTGTGAAATCCGGATGACAGCCGAACGCAAAATGCGCCTATCTAGTATTTGCGCTTCAAGGGGTTATAGCCCAACAGCTCTTCGTGGCCCAGCGCTTCCAAAAGCTGGTCGCACAGGGGCTGCAGCTCCAGGCGGCTGCGTGCGGCGGCCCGCAACACCCACACGTTCTCCCGCGCTTTGGCCACCGAAACCACGTACGGCTGGCTGCTGATGCGAAAATGCGGCCCGGTGCTGCCCGGCATCTTTTGCCGCTCCAGCACCTCGGCCAAGTGGCGAAACCGCGCATCATTGGGGCTGCCCACCAGGAAGGCCGAGAAGAAGGTTTGGTAGTCGGCAAAATTGGCGGGCGAGGTGGCGATGTGCTCTTCCGGCGCAAAGGCAAACCGGTCCAGCACCAGCAGCCGGCCAGCCACGCGCACCCGCAGCTCCGAATGCAGCGCCGTAAAGGCAAACCGCTCCCCCTGGTCCATGCGGCCGGAATGAAACCAATCGACCAGGAGCAGGAGGGAGGTGGGGTGCAGCTGCCATTCCTGCAACTGGCGGTAGCGGCTTTCGGCCTGCAGCACCACCGGGTCGGGAAAGACTACGGCCAGGGCCTGCTCGCCCAACTCGCCCACGGTGTGCTGCTCGGCTTGGCTGCCGTCAATCGAGCGAAAAATCTTCGTGCTGGCCTGCGTGCTCACCACGGTGCGCGTGTGCGCGTGGCCACGAATGCGCAGCCGAATGACGTCGCCGGCCACCATGCCCCCGCCGTAGCTGCTCAGCACCACGTGGCAGGCAGTCGTGGGCGCCGCCGGGTTGAATACCTTCAGCGGCTGTTGGTTGTGGCAAGTCACCAGCCGCGATTTGTCGCGCACTTGCGCTACTTCCAGCGTGCTCCAGGCGGCAGCAGGGGCGGCGGGCACGGGCAATAAAGTGGCGGGCGAAGGCATCGGGCAGTAAAGAGTAAAAGGGGCGTGGCGCGAAGTACGGCGGTGGCCGCTGCTAACCACCGGCCTAAGCCGCTCACATGGTTGGGCTGGGCGGCGGGCCCGGCTGCAATTTGCTTACGCGTTGGGCAATAGAGTCGCGCTGGGGCTCGTTTTTATGGCGGCCGGTCTGTATTTTTCGGGACACGTCCGCGTTTGGCTCATGCAGAACTACTACCGCGTTTTAGGTATCGGCCCCCTGGCCACGGCAGGCGAAATCGAGCAGGCTTATGCGCGCCAACGTGCGCGCTTCAAACGCCTCGCCGCCGCCGACCGGGTCATGAAAGCCCGCCTAGCGGACGTCGAAACCGGCTACGACATCCTGGCCCACCCCCTCCGGCGCATTGCCTACGACTTGCTGCTGGAGCAGCTGCCGCCCGCCCCGGTTAGCGCGCGCCACGACGAGCGCCTGCTCCGCTACGCCCGCGTGGCCCGGAGCTTCAACGTGGCCCTGCTGGCCTGCTGCCTGCTGCTGGCCCTCGACCTGGCCTTGCCCCAACGCCAGTTTGCCAACGAAACGGTGCGCACGCGCTTTCCCGTGTCGGTGTCTTCGTCGCTGTCTAACCCGCAAATTGCCTACCGCGTGCACACCGAGCACACGTCGTTCCGGCTGCCCAGCGCCATCGGCTACCGCGTGCGCGAGCAAGACCGCATCACGGTGTGGAAAACGCGGCTGCTGGGCGTGGTGCGCCGGGTGAGCGCGCCCAACTCGCCCGACGGCCCAGCGCCGTTTCAGCCCTATGGCGGCACCATTTACGGCACGTTTGCGCTGCTGCCCCTGCTCATGGGCGTGGTGGCCGCGGTGGGCTGCCTGCCCGGCCGCACCGTCGAAACCATCGTAAACACTGCCGTCGTGAGCGGGTTATTGGCTATCCTCACCCTGGTGGTGTTGCTCTGGTTTTAGCCCATCGGCCAAGGGGAGGCAACGCACGAGCTGTCGCCGGGCCAACGCTAGCGGCGCAGCGCTCGTACTTTTCGACTCTCCATCTTCCCGCTGATTAGAATACATGGATTTCACTTCCTCCCGCCCCGAAGACCTCCTCTTTGACGCCGCCCGCCGCGGCGACGTGTCGACCCTGCACGAAATCCTGGCCTCCGGGCTCGACGTGAACACGCCCAACTCTAAAGGGTTCACCGCCCTCATCCTGGCAGCGTACGACGACCACTACGACGCCACTAAGTTCCTGCTGAACGCCGGCGCCGACCCCAACGTGCAAGACGTAACCGGCAACAGCGCCCTGATGGGCGTCAGCTTCAAAGGCTATTCCGACGTGGCCCGCCTGCTCATCGACCGCGGCGCCGACCTCAACCTGCAGAACGGCAACGGCGGCACGGCCCTCATGTTTGCCACGCTCTTCGGGCGCAACGAGATGGTGCGCATCCTGGTAGAAGCCGGGGCCGACAAGGACATCAAGGACGCGCGCGGCCTCACCGCGCTGCACCTGGCCGGCCAGCAGGGCAACGAGGAAGCCTGGGCCGTGTTGGGCGGAGAATAGCAAGGCCCGCCGGCTTGGGTAATGCGCGGGTGCTGCCCAAGCTGGGGGCCCAATAGTCAGTGGCAAAGCGAAGCACGCGCTTGCGCATTGCGGCGGTCGTCAGCAACACCCTGGGTACAAGATTCAATAGCAACAATTGCCTGTGGGTGAGCAGTGTGTCCAGGTAGTTTGCCTGGATAGGGTTTTTCAGCACCTTCTGCAAGGGCCTGCTTTAGGTTGCAAAGGACTTAAATAACCGCATGAATAAGGCCGTCATGCCGAGCGAAGCGTCTGGCATGAAGCACTGACTCAAGCGTCTGGCATGCTGAGCGGAGCGAAGTATCTTCTCACCTAAGCACGAGTCGTATGGACCTGAGAAGATGCTTCGCTCCGCTCAGCGTGACAGAAGGCGCGGGCGAGGTGGTTTGCCACGCTCGGCATGAAGCTCAGAAGAGTCGATTGTTTCTGAATGGGTGCGTAGGCGACTGCCTTTTGTGACGCATGAATGATTATCGCCCCGCAACACATTCGGGCAGAGGCAGCGATAAAGAGTAGTGGCTTGCGTAGGCTCGCGGACTACGGCAAGTAGAATAATTACGGGTTAGCTGACCGCGCGAGTCGGAAACAGTTGGCCGCTATTCACAGGCGGCAGTATGGCATAAATCGAAGTAGTGGGAAGGAACATTTTTTTTTAGGTTGCTACGGGCTGTCCTAAGTGCGTGTCCTTGGCCATTACCCGGTAGCCCAAGCCGTCTGCTTTGTACATAGTGTACTGGGAAGAGCTATTTATGTGCTCAATGAGCCGTAAGGCAGTGTATGGGGCTTTCTGCTATCCAATCCAGCAGTTAAGCTTTCTTTACCTGAATCATTCTTAGCGATGAAATCACGGCCTTTTTAGAGAAAAAATACAATATTATAGATGTCATTTACAAAACGAAAAAAATGTTTTTATTTTAAGAATATAAAATTTGCAATGATGGAGAAGAATATGCTTTCTTTGCATCGTTAAGTTTTACTAGACAGAGAAATAGAAGTTATCAGTAGCTATCCGTCCGTTATCATTAGTGGCTTAGATTAGACGTATTAGTAGAAATAAATAGGGTAGAACACTGGCTTTTAAAGGTGATTCTACTGGGCATATAACTATTCTATACCGGTGTGCCCCCGACTATAAAGTCGGGGGCATTTCCCATACCACTCCCTCAATCGATTGTTGGCGCTTCCGGCGCTTTTCTTTCTTGCTTATCCACTCAAACCCGCCCGCTATGTTATTCATTTCTACAGTATTGTTGCTCAGCCAAACCTGGGCCGCCGGTTCGCAACTGGAAACAGGCCCTCCTTTGCCCGTAGTTGCCCATGCTGTTGCCGCGCCCACAGTGGCCGGCCGGGTAGTAACCGAGTCGGATGTGCCGCTGCCAGGCGTGGTGGTGACGGTGCAAGGCACGCCCCACGTGACCAGCACCAACGCCGACGGCGACTTTCTGCTGCCCCTGGCCGACGTAAAAACGGTGCTGGTGTTCAAGTGCCAGGGCTACCGCGACCAAACGTTGACCGTATCGGCCAGCACGCCCCTCACCGTCAAAATGTACTCGGCGGGCGTCGCGGTTCCGGTTGGTGGGGTACCCATCAAGTCGGAGGCGCTGAACTACTCGGAAGTGCTGCCCTCCTTTCCCGGAGGCGAAAAGGCTTTCCGCACCTTCGTGGGCCAAAATGCCCGTTTTCCCGAAGCGGCGCTGGCCAAAGGCATTTCAGGCACCGTCTACGTGGGTTTCATCGTCGACGAGCAGGGCCGCATCACCGACGCCGAAGTGGTGAAGTCGGCCGGCAATGGTTTCGACGAAGAAGCCCTGCGCATCATACGGCTCATGCCGTGGTGGAACCCCGGGCAGGTGGCCGGCAAGCCGGTGCGGGTGTCGCGCGTGTTGCCCATCCCGTTTGTCATCCGGGAGAGGCCGTAATCATCACTGCCGTTTCATGAAAAAGGCCAGGAGACGGAAGTTTCCTGGCCTTTTTGTTATGCTATTTTGGGTGGCAGGCTCTAGGTGCCGGCCCTGTTGTGGGACCGCCGGCGTCACGTACCTGCACCCTCCTGCACGCCAGCCCTACACAAACAAGCCCCGACCAACCGGCCAGGGCTTGCAATTGGGCTTGTATTTATGGTGCAAACCCGCTACAGGGTGTTGCCAGTGGCCACGGTGCCCGGTCCCTGGTAAAACAGCGAGGTCCCGTTGCCGGTCAGGATGTTGTTGAGAATGCGGTTGTTGTTGGTGCGGGGCGTGGTTTCGCGCACGCCGTAGGTGCAGCCCGATACCTGCAGGCTCTGCACGGTGTTTTGCTGAGAGGGAATAAACTCGGTAGTAGAGCGCGAGGTGATGCGCACGCCCTCGGCCCCGCAGTTGGAGATGGTGCCGTCTTTCACGTTGATGGACTGGCTGTCTTCGATGAGGATGCCGTGGCTGCTCGACCCGATGATGTCGACGTAGTTGACGGTAACGCCGTTGGAGCCCGACACGCTGAAGAAGCCGCGCCCGCACTCCCGGGCCGTCACCCGGTTCACGGTGATGTTGGGGCCGCAGCTGTTGGCCACCCGGAAGGCCGCGTAGCCGCCGCCGTAGTTGGCGCGGGTGGCATTCACGGTGCCCACGGTGCCGTTTTTGGACTTGTTGAGCAGCAGGCCGCAGGCGCCGGTGCTGTTGGTGGTGACCGTGCCGATGGTGAAGCCGTCGACGCCGTAGGTTTCCACGGCGTTGTCGGTGGTGCCGGTCACGTTGGCGTTGTCCAGGTTCAGGTTGCGCGACCAGTCGCCCTTGCTGTCATCGACGCGGATGCCCAGGCGGCCGCCGTTGCTGAAGTTCATGGTGATTTGCGACAGCACCATGTTGGTGCAGCTTTTCAGCCAGATGCCGTAGCGCGGGTTGCCGGTCACGCGCAGGTTGCGAATCTCAATGTCGGTGCGGCGCTCGCCCTGGATGGGCACGATGAGCGGCTCGCCGCTGTCGTTCACGTTCATGGTGGTGCCGTTGAAATTCAGGATGGTGTAGCTCGGGATGTTCACCGCTTTGATGACGCCGGCGTCGGGCCCGGTGTCGCCGGAGTTGCGGATGTTCACGGTCTCCTTGGTGGTGCGGCCGGCGGTGAGGTTGTTGGCGGCGGTCTGGATGGCCGTTATCATGTCGGGGCCGGTGTAGCGGGTCACGCCGTTCACCTTGGCCGTCCAGGTGGAGTTGTATTTGGTGACTTCGCCGGTGGCCAGCACAGCATCGGCCGTTTGGCTGGTGGCCTGCACGGTGGCGGGCGTCACGTTGTCTTTGGAGGCGCAGCCGGGGGTAGCGAGCAGGGCCAGGCAGGTGGCGCCAACGGCCAGGGGCCGGGCAACGGTAAGCATGTTTTTCAGCATTACTTGGTGGGTTTTGAATGGGTTGGAATTGGACTGTGATGTCCAGCCTCCCCACGCCCTCCAAGCGTTGGTTAGGTACCATTCCCCGCGGCGCGGGAGACGTGGTCAGCGGGTTCATCGGCAGCAAGTTGCCGCCTTCCTGAGGCCCTCCTGTCCTGTACCTGCATGTTACTAACTCGATATTAATTTGGATAGGGCTACCGGCGCGGCCGCCACCCACGCGCTGCCCTCGGTCCGGCCTCAGGCGAGCAGCAGCGCCGCCAGGGCCAGCAGCGCGGGCACGGTTTGCACCAGCAGGATGCGTCCGCCCGCCGTTAGGGAGCCGTAGATGCCCGCCACCGCCACGCAGCCCAGAAAAAACGACGCCACGTTGCGGTGCCACTCGGGGTTGGTAATCAACAGGGCCCACACCAGCCCCGCCGCCAGAAAGCCGTTGTACAGCCCCTGGTTAGCGGCCAGCACCTTGGTGGGCTCGAACGCTCCGGCCGCAGCGAGCGAAACGTTTTGGGCCCGCGCGTGGTCCAGGCAAACATTTCGAGCCACAGGATGTACAGGTGGATGGCGGCCACGAGGCCGATGAGTACTTGGCTGAGCAGTTGCATGGCGGAAATATAGCGGTTTTACCATGCCAACTTACGGGTTATTCCTTCTGACGCCGTGCTTAATGCCAACTGGATGTTTCTGAGGGGCTTCGGGCACACAAAAGGCCCTGCCGGTGGGGCGGGCCTGGTGTTAGGAGGGGATGCTATTATATCGAGTGGGTGTAGGGGCTCTTGCGTACCTCCAATAGATAGCCGGTCTGTTTTAAAAAACGGCCTTTCATCTGCTGAATCTTGGTAGCAGGTAGGGGGCAGTGATGGTGGATGATAAAAAACAACTTGGCTGCAATGGCCACCTTTAGATTGAATAATGTGCTCTTCAACTGCTCAACGGCATGTTCAACGTCACTCCCTTTCAACTCTACATACAACGCCTGAGTAGATAGTATCACCACATAGTCACATTGCGGGACGGATGCCGACAGGTGCTCGTCTACTTTGATGAGATTTACTGCTACAGCGGAAGGGTAGACCAGAATAAATTTACTACGCTCCTCTTCTAATACCAGCCGCAGGATAGCCCGCACCGTCTTAGCTGGCTTTTTCATTCGCAGCAGCTTGAGCTTCTAGTTGCAATAGCTTGTCGAACTGCTGCGAAATCCTTTCGGATACTTCATCCAGTTTATCGGCTACTATCAAGCCGTCTTCGGCGGAGATGATGGAGCGGGCTTTGCCATCTGCTAAAGCGTAGACGCGAAAATCATCTAGGGCCAGTTGTTGGTTTTTCGGTACGATGCGGTAGAGGGCTTTTAATTGTTGAGGAGAGTTTTTGAACTGCTCGGCCAACTGATGAGCCCGGATAAGATTATTGAATGTTGAAAGTAGATAAGGGCTGTGCGTGGTAATGGTTAGCCGTGAGGAAAAATCGACTAGACTTAAGTTAAATACGCTAGCCATGAGCCGCACTATGGCCCATTGTGAATCAGGATAAAGGTGAGCCTCGGGTTCTTCCACATACAGTGCATGAGCGACGGATTTTTGGTCACTCAAAAAGCTAAGGAGAAAAAGTATCAATGGGAAT
Source organism: Hymenobacter sp. (assembly GCF_036388155.1). Classification (NCBI taxonomy): domain Bacteria; kingdom Pseudomonadati; phylum Bacteroidota; class Cytophagia; order Cytophagales; family Hymenobacteraceae; genus Hymenobacter; species Hymenobacter sp. The sequence goes on from NZ_DASVSI010000150.1 coordinate 10,052, forward strand.
GCTTCTTGTTGACCGGAAGAGGCATGGGTCAATGAAATTTGTCTTCCATCAGTTAACATCAGCAAGTCATCGTCTTGCCGTGTCACGAGTTGACCTTTTAGTATATATTCCACCAAAGGGGCTAAACTCTTTAGGTGGGATTCGTCAGGCGAAGGTTGTGTATTACGAGCAAACTCGTACGCCCTCAGAAAGTCCCGTAAAAGCGGGTCTGTGACTGGTGTAGTAGATAGAAAGGTAAGAAGGGTACCCTTGAGAGCGGAAAAAATAGAGCGCCCCGCAATAACAAAATCTTGGTCTAGGAATGGTGGAGAGCCCATCACATCCCAGATTTTATACATCCACTCGTCTATTAACCTGGTCTTGTCAATTTCCGCTTGTTTGATTATGGGCCTGCTGGCTCGTTTGGGAGAGGCAACAGTATACTTCTCTTCAAGCAACCTAAGTTGAGTTCGTAGTTCTGCGGCGAGATTTTGTATAACAGTGGAGTAAATCAGCCGAAGTCGTTTTTTTTCCTGTTTAATTTCTGCGAACGCTTCACCTATTTCATAACGTACAGAGAAGTCAACCGTAGTCTGCCACAGATTCGGGAAATATTCCTTAAAGCCTTCCAAGTATAACGCATCCATACTACGCTTGTCTGGGCCTACTTCTCCCCCAAATGTTAAATCAGAGAAAAAGGAACGGAACCAGTACAAGCATCGAGCACACACACTTTTACCGCTAGCCTGTGGGCCAATAAAAATTGTGATTTCACCCACATCTAGCTCTACGTTGAGCCCGGCAAAATTTCGGATGATGAGACGTTCCTGCATAATTAATGACAAAGAAAGCAGTTTACTCCCCCAGCTTCTTTAAAATTCCGGTGCTGCTGTGACGATGACCGTTCCGGACCATACACGCCGGCCACCCAAAGCTAGCGCTCATTAAGCCGAAACGTTGGCGGCACTCGCTGCTCCTGTTCCAGCGCAAGAACGAAGGGCATGAGAAGCGAGGATTAAGCCACCGGCGTAATATCGAAGGTTGCCAATCCCGCAACTGAAAAGGGGAGGCGTGTGGGTGACGATGGCGGCTATTTCGAGCGGTAATGCCCCGGCCCGCAGCGGCCGGGGCGGCCGGGCCACCAAGCAATAGATACCGGAGTAGTGGTTGTCGTCTACTCTATCGAAAGCGAACAAGCCACGCCTGACGTACTCCAAATAGCTGCTCAAGTCTCCTTCCGGGGTGGCAGCGGTGAAGGTTGCCTTGATTTCCTCGTCGGTTGAAAGCTCCGGCAAGGCGTTGAGATAATCGTTGAGGACGTCCAGGTTTTCTCGGGAGGCCACCACCGAAGCCGGCAGCTTGCCGCCCCACGAGCTTAACTGCATGAGGTAGCCGTCGGCGTCCACCGCGAACCAGTCGAAGTCATACGCGCCTGCTGGTCGTCGTCAGAAATGCGCATACCCATCTGGTTTGACTACTCCCCTAGCTTCCCCAGAATCTCCAGCGCCGCCGTGGCAATCACCGTACCCGGCCCATACACCCCGGCCACGCCAGCATTGTAGAGGAACTTGTAATCCTGGGCCGGAATCACGCCGCCGGCGATGACCAGAATGTCCTCCCGGCCCAGCTCCTTCAGCTCCGTGAGCAGCTGGGGGAGTAGGGTTTTGTGGCCGGCGGCGAGGCTGCTCACGCCCACCACGTGCACGTCGTTGTCGGCGGCTTGGCGGGCCACTTCGGCGGGGGTTTGGAAGAGGGGAGCAATGTCGACGTCGAAGCCTACATCGGCGAAGCTCGTGGCGATGATTTTGGCGCCGCGGTCGTGGCCATCCTGGCCCATTTTGGCCACCAGCATGCGGGGGCGGCGGCCTTCGCGGGCGGCAAAGGCATCGGCGGCGGCGCGGGCTTGTTCGAAGGCTTCGTTGTGCGACATCTCTTGGGAGTACACGCCGGCCACGGTGCGCGTGGTGGCCTGGTGCCGGCCGTACATGGCTTCGAGGGCGTCGGATATTTCGCCCAGGGTGGCGCGGGCGCGGGCGGCGTTCACGGCCAGAGCCAGTAAGTTGGTAGTTGGTAGTTGTTCGTTGTCAGTTGTTAGTTTCGATTTGGTCAATTCTTCGACTCTAACTCCGGCCGCCTCAGTGAGGGCCGCCAGAGCCACTTTCACCGCCACGTTATCGCGGGTAGCACGAATGTTCTTGAGCCGGGCGATTTGGCTCTCGCGCACCGCGTCGTTGTCAATGTCGAGCACCTCGACCTCGGTTTTCTCGGTGGTCTGGTACTTGTTCACGCCCACGATGATTTCCTTGCCCGAGTCGATGCGCGCCTGCTTGCGGGCGGCAGCTTCTTCGATGCGCAGCTTGGGCAGGCCGGTTTCGATGGCCTTGGCCATGCCGCCCAGCGCTTCCACTTCCTGAATGAGGGCCCAGGCCTTGTCGGCCAGCTCGTGGGTGAGGGTTTCCACGTAATAGCTGCCGCCCCAGGGGTCCACCACTTTGGTGATGTCGGTTTCGTGCTGGAGGTAGAGCTGGGTGTTGCGGGCAATGCGCGCCGAGAAGTCGGTGGGCAGGGCAATGGCCTCGTCGAGGGCATTGGTATGCAGGCTTTGGGTGCCGCCCAGGGCCGCGGCCAGCGCCTCGATGGTGGTGCGGGCCACGTTGTTGTAGGGGTCCTGCTCGGTGAGGGAGTAGCCCGAGGTCTGGCAGTGCGTGCGCAGGGCCAGGCTCTTGGGGTTGGTGGGGCTGAACTGCTGCATGAGCTTGGCCCAGAGCAGGCGCCCGGCCCGCAGCTTGGCAATCTCCATAAAGTGGTTCATGCCAATGGCCCAGAAGAAGGACAGGCGCGGCGCAAACTCGTCAATCTTCATGCCCGCCGCCAGGCCGGCGCGCACGTATTCCAGGCCATCGGCCAGGGTGTAGGCCAGCTCCAGGTCGGCGGTGGCGCCGGCTTCCTGCATGTGGTAGCCCGAAATGGAAATGCTATTGAACTTGGGCATGCGGGCCGCCGTGTAGCTGAAAATGTCGGCGATGATGCGCATGCTCGGCGCGGGCGGGTAGATGTAGGTGTTGCGCACCATGAACTCCTTCAGAATGTCGTTCTGAATGGTGCCCGACAGCTTTTCCGGGCTCACGCCCTGCTCTTCGGCTGCCACGATGTAGAAGGCCAGCACCGGCAGCACGGCCCCGTTCATGGTCATCGACACCGACATTTGGTCGAGCGGAATCTGGTCGAAGAGGATTTTCATGTCCTCCACCGAGTCGATGGCCACGCCGGCCTTGCCCACGTCGCCCTGCACGCGCGGGTGGTCCGAGTCGTAGCCCCGGTGCGTGGCCAGGTCGAAGGCCACGCTCAGCCCTTTCTGCCCCCCAGCCAGGTTGCGCCGGTAAAACGCGTTGCTGGCCTCGGCCGTGGAAAACCCCGCGTATTGCCGGACGGTCCAGGGGTTCTGCACGTACATGCTGGCGTAGGGCCCGCGCAGGTAGGGCGCCTGCCCCGCCCCAAAGCCCAGGTGGTCGAGGCCCGCCACGTCGGCCGCCGTGTACACGGGCTTAATGGCAATGCCCTCGGGTGTGAGTGCAGCGGCAGTTTCTGGCGCGGCGGGGGCAGCGGGGCCAGCGGCGGCGTTGTAGGGAATCGAAGAGAAGTCGGGTTTCATGGGTGGGAATTACGACGAGGAAGGAACGTCATGCAGAGCGCAGCGCAGCATCTCGCGTGTGGGTGTAATTCAATCGTTCAACGTCATTGATTAGCGGTGGCACGCGAGATGCTTCGCAGCGCGCTGCATGACGTTCTCTATCACCGCCCTTGCAGGCGGGCCAATACTTCCTCGGTGGTGTAGCCCTGCACCTTCATTTCGTGGAAGCCAAACACGCGCACGGCCTCGTGCAGCGTGGCCATGTCGGAGCTGAGCAAAGCCGGTGGAATGAAGTGCTGCTTCTCGGTCGGAATCTGGTAGATGAAGCGAGCAAACTTCTGGAACTGCTCTGGCGTGGCATACATTAGAGTTGCTTCCTCGGGCGTGGAGTACAGCAGCGAGAGCGTGCCCGGCGGGTGGCTGGCCGCAATTTCGGGCCGCTCGTGCGGCTGCAGCATCTGCACAAAGGTTTCCAGGATGACTTGGTTGGTGTTGGTGCCCAGCAGCACTACGGCCGCGCGCTTGCTTTTCTTTTCGCGGCGCTCAAAATGCAGGGCCGTGGCCAGGCGCAGCACCTCGGTGGGATACGCGGCGCGGGTCACGTCGAATTCAGCCGAGCGCAGCAGTTTTTTGGGGTGGAAGCTGAACTGCTCGTTCGGGTTCTGGAAGCGGTTGGTGCCCACCACCACTTGCTGGCCGCTGGCAATGCGTCGAAAAGTCTCGGTGGCCACCGCCTTGATTTCGTCCAGCATCTGGCCGCGCACGCGGGGCAGCCCCCCGGCCGCCTCCATGCGCTGAAACACCACCCAGGCTTCCTGGGCCAGCTGGTCGGTGAGCGTCTCCACGAAGTAAGACCCGGCGGCGGGGTCCTGCACCCGGCCCAGTCCCGATTCTTCGCGCAGCAGCACCGACAGGTTCCGCGCCAAGCGACTGGAAAATTCGTTGGCGTCCGCAAACAGGTTATCGAAAGGCGCCACCGACAGCGAGTCGGCGCCGCCCAGCACGGCGCTCATGGCCTCGGTGGTGTGGCGCAGCAGGTTGGTGTGCGGGTCGAGGGTGGTCTGCGTCCAGGTGGCCGTGGTGGCATGAATGCGCAGTCCCGCGTTCAGCGTGGCGGGCAGCCCAAAGGCGTGCAGCAGCGTGGCCCACAGCCGGCGCAGGGCCCGCAGCTTGGCTATTTCCAGAAAGTAGCTGGGCATAACCGCCACGTGCACGTGCAGCGCCGCCGCCACTTGGGCCGTGCTGATTTCTTCGTTGGGCAGCTCTGCCAGCAGGGCGGCGGCGGTGTTTAGGCTGAAGGCAATTTGCTGCGTGGCCGTGGCGCCGCGGTTGCCAAAAAAAGCGCCGTTCACGGCCAGGGTCCGAAATTCGGGCATACCCGAACACAGCTTCACGCAGCGGCGCAGCACCGGGCGATGGTCGGCTAGCTCGCCACCCTCGGGCGCCTGCCCCGGCACAAAGCGCAAAAAGCCGCGAAGGGCGGTGCCCGGGGCCGCGTCTACGAGCTGGCTCAGCAGCAGGTCGGGGTCGGTGGGAGTGGTGTAGCCGATGAAGGCCTTCGCGAGCGGCAACTGCTCGACCAGGTAATGCACGGCAAAGGCCGAGGCATCGGTCAGCACAAAGTGGATGCCATCGGCCCCGCGGGCCAAAGCCTCCCGGGCCTGGTCAATTTGCGCGCGTCCGTCGCCGGCCGGAACGTTCAAGGAAGGCACGTTCAGCCACGGCGACACGGGGTGGGGCAGGGGGGCAGGCGCCCCGCCGAGCGCGGCCAGGGCTTCGCGGTGGTAGAAGGGCTCCACGCTAAAGCCGTCGGGCAGGGGCCAGCGCAGCGTGGCCGGGTCCTGGCCCTTCAGGTCGCGGGCCAGGCGGGCTTGCCATTCGGCGGTGGTCACGGCCGGGAACTCAGCAAAAGAAACGGGCGTGGTAACCGGGGTGTCGGACATATCTCTCTGAAAACTCTTGTTCTGCTGCGACGCGCCCGCGCAGCGGGCCTGCCTGTAAACGGGCCGAAAGATACCGCCTGCACCCCGAAGGCCCTTGCACAGCTTTTGCAGGTCTTAGGCAAGGCCAGCAACGTAGATTTGCGCTGGCAACTTCCGTTGCTTTCGTTTCTCGCCTGTTTTTCGTTACATGCAGCCCCTTTCTTCTCGCTTCTTCCTGGCGCCTGTTTTGGCACTGGCCCTGCTGGCCGGCTGTCAGCGCGCGGCCTATGCGCCCACGGCCCGTTTTGCGCCTGTAACTAGCCAGCCCGTGGGCAAAACCCAGGCCGAGGACCCGGCCATGGCCGCCATCATAGCCCCGTACCACGACAAAGTGACCAGTCAAATGGCCGAGGTGCTGGGCACAGCCCCGGCGCCGCTGGTCAAAAGCCCCGGCGAGTCGCCGCTGGCCAACTTCGTGGCCGACTTGCAGCGGGAACGCGCCAGCCAGGTGCTGGGCGAGCCCGTGCCCCTGGGTGTGATGACCAACGGGGGCTTGCGCGCCAGTTTTGCGGCCGGGCCCGTCACCTTGGGGTCGGTGTTTGAATTGATGCCTTTCGAAAACGAGCTAGTGGTGCTCGACGCGCCGGGCCCGGTGGTGCAGCAGCTGTTTGACTACGCGGCCCGCTCGAAGATGGCCGTATCGGGCGCTACCTACGCCGTCACGTTCGACGGCCTGCCCAAGGACATTCGCATTGGCAGCCAGCTGTTCGACGTCAACCAAGACCGAACCTGGCCCATTGCCATCTCTGATTACCTGGCCTCGGGCGGCGACAACATGGTTTTCTTTAAGGCGCTCCCGCCCCGGCACACCAACGTGCTGCTACGCACCGCCATCGCCGACCACATTCGCAGCCTCACCAAAGCCGGCAAACCCGTAACGGCCCGGGTGGAAGGCCGTGTCAAGGCCAACTAATTTTTTCTATGCAACGCCGCGAATTCCTCCGCAACTCCCTGCTCGGCACTGCCGGCCTCACCGTGTTGGGTGGGCTGGGCGCTACTGCCGAAGCCGCTCCCGCCGCCAAAGGCCCCATCAAGCTCACCATTCTGCACACCAACGACATGCATTCGCGCATCGAGCCCTTTCCCGACAACGGCGGGCAGTGGGCCGGGTTGGGCGGCATGGCCCGGCGGGCGGCACTCATCAAAGACATTCGCGCCAAAGAAGCCAACGTGCTGCTGCTCGATTCGGGCGACATTTTCCAGGGCACGCCCTACTTCAACTTCTTCGGCGGCGAGTTGGAATACAAGCTCATGAGCCAGATGGGTTACGACGCCAGCACCCTTGGCAACCACGACTTCGACAACGGCCTCGACGGGCTTCAGCGCCAGTTGCCCAACGCCACGTTCCCCTTCCTCGTCGCCAACTACGACTTTTCCAAAACGGCCTTGGCTGGCCGGTTTGCTCCTTACAAGGTGTTTGAGAAGCAGGGGGTTCGCATCGGAGTTTTTGGGTTGGGCATTGAATTAGCGGGGCTGGTGGGCGACAAAAACTTTGGCCAAACCGTGTACCTCGACCCCGTGGCCAAGGCCAAAGAACTGGTTGCCCAGCTGCGCGGCGCCGAGAAGTGCGACCTGGTCATCTGCCTGTCGCACCTGGGCTACAAGTACGAAAGTGCCAAAGTCGACGACCGCAAGCTGGCGGCCCAAGTGGCGGGCATCGACCTGATACTGGGCGGCCACACGCACACGTTCATGGACGCGCCCGAGCCCATTGCGGGCCCCGGTGGCCACTCCACGCTGATAAACCAAGTGGGCTGGTCGGGTATAAATTTAGGAAGGTTGGACTATGAATTTTCGGCGAAAACAAAACGCGCTGGTTTAGCTAGTGCCGCTGTTGTGCCGGTTCGGTCAGCCTGTTAAAAGCGCGACATAAACAAGCCTTTTGCGGCTTTTTTAAGTGCGGAGTTTTCCACAATTTTGTCCCCCTCTAAAAAATAATGGTACCGTTCAGGTGCTGATTTCGTCACTGCTTTCGTTGCCGGTTAGGTACCGGTTAATGCCTAATTGTTCTCATGCTCAAAGATTTTCGCACGGTTTGGGCTGGCTGCCTTCGCAGCATCTCGGCGGAAATCGGGGAGCAGAGTTTCAGAACCTGGTTTCAACCCATCGTTCCGGTTGAGCTAAAAGGCAACGTGCTGACCATTCAGGTGCCCAGCGCGTATTTCTACGATTGGCTGGAGGAGCACTACGTGGACGAGCTGCGCCGGGCGCTGTTCCGGGAACTGGGCCCCGAAGGCCGCCTGGAATACAGCGTGGTGGTGGACCAAGGCAACGAGCAAGCGCCCCCGCGTGCCCTGCACCTGCCTCCGCCCCGCAAAACAGCCGCCCCCGACCCGCGCGATGCGCCCCAAACCCCGCCGCCCGCACCCGGTGGCAACCCGCTGGCGGGCAGTGCGCGCGCGGCCTCGGCGCGCTACGTCAATTCTGGCGCGGTGCGCACCACGCCGCGCGGCAACTTTGGCAGCAACAACCTGGCGGGCGCCGAAACGCTGGCCCCGCCCCGCAACCCCTTCGACACGGCCCGTCCCATGGACGGCAACCTCGTGCCGTCGCAGCTCAACGGTTCGTACACGTTCGACAACTATATCGAAGGCGACTGCAACCGGCTGGCGCGCTCGGCGGGCTTGGCCGTGGCCAATAAGCCCGGCACCACCAGCTTCAACCCCCTCATGGTGTACGGCGGCGTGGGCCTGGGCAAAACGCACTTGGTGCAGGCCATTGGCAACCACATCAAGGCCACGGCGCCGGAGCGGTTTGTGCTCTACGTGTCGGCGGAGAAGTTCACCAACCAGTTCATCGACAGCGTGCAGCGCGCCCAGGTGCAGGACTTTGCCAACTTCTACCTGCAAGTCGATGCCCTGATTCTGGACGACGTGCAGTTCCTGGCCAACAAAGGCAAAACCCAGGAGATGTTCTTTCACATCTTCAACCACTTGCATCAGTCCGGCAAGCAGATTGTGATGACGTCCGACCGTCCGCCCAAGGACCTGTTGGGCTTGGAGGACCGGCTGCTAAATCGTTTCAAGTGGGGCCTGACGGCCGACGTGCAAAGCCCGGATTTTGAGACGCGGGTGGCCATCATCCGCAACAAGATGGAGCAGGACGGCATCGACATTCCGCCGGACCACGTGGTGGACTATTTGGCCAACTCCGTGCACACCAACGTGCGCGAGCTGGAAGGCGTAATTGCGTCGCTGGTGGCCCAGAGCAGCTTGTCGCGCCGCGACATTGACCTGGAAATGGTGAAGCAAGCCCTGCGCCACATCATTGAAGAAGTGGAAGCGGAAGTAAACCTCGACTTCATTCAGAAGACGGTGGCCGCGTATTTCAACATCTCGGTGGAGCTGTTGAAGGACAAAACTCGCAAAAAAGAAGTGGTGACGGCCCGGCAAGTGGCCATGTACTTTGCCAAGCACCACACGGCCCACACCCTGAAAACCATTGGGTTCCACTTCGGCGGGCGCGACCATACTACAGTAATGCACTCGGTGCAAACGGTGTCGGACCTGGTGGATTCGGACAAGAAGTTCCGCGACCAAGTCGACGAGCTACGCAAGAAGTTCTCGAAGTAGGGCGGGCACCTAACTTCAGCCGAAGCGCGTTACATTTGGAAAAGCCCCTGCTTTATGGAAACCCTTGCTCCGGAAATCTCCGACTACGAGTTTGAACGCGGAAAGCCCATGCCCAGCTTCAATCACAGTGCGATTCAACTCAATATCGGATTTGAACTGAAGACCCGTTACCGCGAGCAATTTCGTTTCATGTCGGAAATCAACATCGCCATTTCGGGTCGGGTAATGGTGCCAGACATCGGAATCTTTCCCAAGATGGCTCTCGACATGGCCAATGACAGCATCGTGGCGCCGCAATTGCCCCTCACAACCATTGAAATTTTATCGCCCTCGCAGGCATTAAGCGAGCTGATTAGCAAGGCTAACGGCTATTTTCAGGCCGGTGTAAAATCGTGCTGGATAGTAGTGCCGGAAGTGCGCGGCGTTTTCCTGTACGGAACGCCCGGCAATTATACTTTTTTTCATCACGGCCAGACCCTCACCGACCCGGCCACTGGCATCGAACTGCCGCTGGCACCGTTGTTCGAGTAGCGCTTAGGCGGTGGCCGCGGGGTTGCTTTCTAGCAGCTGCACGTTGTGCTGGGTAGCAAACTGCCGCACTTGCTCCCGGAAGCGGGTTTTGCGCATCTTGCCTTTTACTTCACGCAAATTCAGGGCGTAGACTTCGCCGTCTTTTTGCTGCACGCGGAGCAGCATGGGGCGCAGTTCGAGCACGGCAATTTTTTCGGCCGCAAATACTTGTTTTGGGCGGAACAGGCCGCCTTTGTGCACAATGTAGCCGGGCGTGAATTCTAAGTAGCTCTGGGTGCCAAAAATGGGCGCGTTGTGCACCAGCACGTAGCCGATGTACACGAGGCTAAACACCAGAAACACCCAGTGCAGGAAGTGGTAGTCGTGCGCATTGGAGTCGCCCCACATCATGAACAGCACGTACGTCACCCAAAACAAGCCAATGGCGAGCTGGCCCCAGAAAGGGATGCGGGAGGTGTTGGCGGGGCGAAGGCGAATGCGTGTGGTACCAGTGGGCATGGGGCAAAAATAGGGCGAAGAATTCAGTCGTACGCGGCGGCGGAGCTGCTGCCTAAAGCAGAACGTCATGCTGAGCGCAGCCGAAGCATCTTGCCCGCAGTAGTAAAGTGAATTACTACCACACGCGAGACGCTTCGGCTGCGCTCAGCATGACGAGCTTTTAGCGTAGTCGGAGCTGAAACTAGCCGACGAACTTGGCTTCCAAAGTCATTTCGGGCACGGCGCTCAGGGCTTTCGAGACGGGGCAATTGGCTTTGGCGTCTTCGGCGTGCTTCTGGAAGTCGTCGGCCGTGATGTTGCCGCCGCTCACGTGGCCTTCCACGCTGATGTGGATGCGCTCGATGACGGGGTGCCCATTGTTGGGGTTCATCGTGACGGTCGAGGTCGTGTTGATGGTTTGGACTTGGTGGCCGTGCTTGCTGAGCACGCTGGTCAGGTACATGGTGTAGCAGCCGGCGTGGGCCGCGCCAATGAGCTCTTCGGGGTTGGTGCCGGGCTTGCCTTCGAAGCGGCTGCCCACGGAGTAGGGGGCGTTGAGGTTGCCGCTTTCGGTGCTGAGCGTGCCGCTGCCTTTGATGTCGCCGGTCCAGGCGGCGGTGCCTTTGTGGTCTGCCATGATGGTGTTGTGGTTATTGAGGTAAGTGTTGAGTATAGGTAACACGCGTAACGGCGCCAAGTTAGGTGGGTTGCCGTTGCCAACCATCCGTGCACTCGGCCAACGTACCTTCGCGGCCCTTTCAACGGCGTTTTTATTCGGATTATGGGAGTGAAATCTGTGTTGAGCCGCCCCTTGGCAAGCTACGTGGTGCACCGCGACCAGCAGTGGCAGCGCGACCCGGTGGGCACCCAGCTCCGAACGTTGCAGCAGCTCACTACAACGGCCGCGGCTACCACTGCCTTTGGCCGCGACCACGACTTGCCGCCCGCCGCCACGCCCGCCGCGTTTGCCCGGCAAGTGCCCGTGCGCGACTACGAGGGCCTCAAGCCGTACTTCGACCGCACCCAGGCAGGCGAGGCCGACGTGCTCTGGCCCGGCCGGCCGCTGTACCTGGCTAAAACCAGCGGCACCACGTCGGGCACCAAGTACATTCCCATCACGCCCGACAGTATCGGTAACCACATCGACGGGGCCAAGGACGCCCTGCTTCACTACGTGCACCGTACCGGCCGCAGCCGGTTTCTCGACGGCAAGCTGATATTCCTGTCGGGCTCGCCGGAGCTGGAACTGCACCACGGCATCCGTACCGGGCGCCTCTCCGGCATTGCCAACCACCACGTGCCCGCCTACCTGCGCCGCAACCAGCTGCCCAGCTACTCAACAAACGTCATTGAGGACTGGGAAACCAAGCTGGAGCGCATCGTGGACGAAACGTTGGGCAAGAAAATGACCCTGATTTCGGGCATTCCGCCCTGGGTGCAGATGTACTTCGACCGCCTCACGGCCCGTACTGGCCAGCTCGTTAAGGACATTTTCCCCGATTTCAACCTGTTCGTGTACGGCGGCGTCAACTTCGAGCCCTACCGCGCCAAGCTCTTCGAAAGCATCGGCCGACCGGTGAACAGCATTGAGCTTTTCCCGGCTTCCGAAGGCTTTCTGGCCTTCCAGGATGAACCCGGCAACCCCGGCCTCTTGCTGCTGTTGAACAGCGGCATCTTCTTCGAATTCGTGCCCGCTGAGCGGTTCTTTGAGCCCGATGCCCCGCGCCTCACCATCGCCGAGGTGGAACTAGACCGGCAGTACGCCGTGGTGCTGACTTCCAACGCCGGCCTGTGGGCCTACAGCCTCGGCGACACGGTGCGGTTCGTGAGCTTGCGGCCGCATCGCGTGGTGGTGACGGGGCGCATCAAGCACTTCCTGTCGGCATTCGGCGAGCACGTCATCGGCGAGGAAGTGGAGTACGCCCTGCGCGAAGCCATGGCCCAGTTTCCGGAAGTCGAAGTCATCGAATTCACCGTGGCCCCGCTGGTAAGCGACGAACCCGCCACGCCCTCGCGGCACGAGTGGCTGGTGGAGTTTGCTCGCTCCCCGCAAGACGCTGCCGCGTTTGCCGCCGCCTTGGACCTGGCTCTGCGCCGGCGCAACAGCTACTATGAGGACCTGCGCAAGGGCAACATCTTGGTGCCGCTGCAACTCACGCCGCTGCCGGCTGGCGCTTTCCAGCGCTACATGAAAAGCCTGGGCCGCCTGGGCGGGCAGAACAAGGTGCCGCGGTTGGGCAATGACCGAAAGGTGGCGGAGGGATTATTGCAATAATGCTTTCTCATGCGCATCGCCTTCGACCTCGACAATACGCTCATTCGCTGTGGGCACAACTTTCCACTGGAGAAGCCCGCGTGGCCTACCATAGCCCGGCTGTTGGGCAGTGAAGGGCTGCGGCAAGGAGTCGGCGAAGCAATCAGCTACTGCCGCAGCAGGGCTGGGAGGTGTGGGTATATACGACGTCTTATCGCAGTGCTTGGTACATTCGTCGGTTATTTTGGCTCCACGGCATCCGGTTGGATGGCGTGGTGAACCAGCCGCGACACAACCGTGAAGTGCAGGCCCGTTGCACCAAGCACCCGCCCAGCTTCGGCATCGATTTATTGATTGACGACTCGGATGGTGTGCGAATGGAAGGAGAGCGGCACGGCTTCCGGGTACTGGTGGTGAAACCGGGGGATGAGGAGTGGGCGCAGAAAATTCCAAAGGCCCTAAAAGCGCATTGAAACGCTGATATCAGACATGAAAAGAAGTAGAATCATTATCACGGCCAACGTCGACCTTGATGGAGACTGCACATTTGATATTGATGTAATCAGGCACGATGTAAAGACTCATACCTACTTCTATGGTGATGCTAGCGTATTTAAAGAGTTTGGGAAGAAACTCTTGGACTTCCCAAAAAATGTGGCCGAAACAGTCAGTTTTGAAGCAGGCTATGCCGAACATCCTTCAGTATTTGGCTACTTGCGGATAGAAGCTTACTGCGCTTCTCCGGTTGGGCATACGGCCTTGCGCATAATTGCCGAAAACAACAAAAATCCGCCTGGGCATCATCGATTTGAATTTTCGATTCCATCAGAAGCTGCTTCGCTCAATAAGCTAGGGGCACAGCTGGCCAATTGGCAGGTTGAAACCACTCCGCAAATAATCTGGAAAGCCGAAACGCGATGGCTTTAAAACCTGCCCTCCACGCCGCCTGCCAGGCCTTCATCGAGCAGCGCATCGCCGCGGCCCGCACCGCCATGCAGGCCGCGCAGGAGTCGTCCAGCTCCGAAACCAAGAGCAGCGCCGGCGACAAGTATGAAACCGGCCGCGAAATGGCCAACGCCGAGCGCGACCGCAACGCCGCCCACATGCAGCAGGCCCAGCAGCTGCAGGCCGAGCTGGCCCGCATCAACCCCGAAGCCGCTTGCGATACGGTGCGGCCGGGCGCGCTGGTGAGCACCAGCATGGGCCGGTTCTACATCGGCATCAGCGCGGGCCAGCTGGTGGGGCACGAGGTGTTTGCGGTGTCGGCGGCGGCGCCAGTGGCGGCGGCGCTCAAAGGGCTGCGGGCAGGGGAGGAAGCCGCATTCAACGGCAAGCCGGTGCGGGTGTTGGCGGTGGAGTAGGAACGGGGGCTACCGAGCGTTCCATTCGGCCTGCAGGGCAGGCAGCCGGCCGGTGCCGTCGGTGAGCCAGTGCATGGCCGAGTCGGCATCGGAAAAGTAGTGCGACTCAAACCGAATGGCGGGCTGCACCAAATCATGAAGCGCGTCGATGACGAGCTGGTTGTGGACACGGCTGCCGTCGATGGCCAGCACCAAGTGCTGCAGCGGCAACTGCACGATGGCGGGCATCCAATGGGTGCCCAGCCACAGCTCGTCGGCTACCGATATGTTCGGCACCGTGTTCATGTCGAGCAGTAAGGTGCGCACCGCCAACTGGCGAACCACTTCTAGGAGCTGCGCGGCGCTGGTGCGAAGGGATGCCATGCCGACGTCGGTAATCCATTCCAGACGCAACAGGCCCAGTAGTTCGTCGTGCTGCAAGCGAAAATCGGGAATGCTGCTGATTATCAAAACGCCGCGGGCTCAATGACGTGGAATGGTAAGTGCGCTTCCATTTGTCAAGTCAGTTTTTGTGTTGCAGGCTTGGGCTGGGGCCGCGAAGTTTCCTGCGCTACGGCCTACTTCCACTCCCCGCCGCCGTTGGCGGGCGGCGCGTCTTCGGGGTTGAGGAGGCGGAATTCTACCCGGCGGTTCACCTTGGCGTCGGCGTCGGTGATTTCGTCTTTTAAGGGCCGGGAAGACCCGTAGCCGAAGCTCTCGATGCGGTTGGGTTTGAGTTTGCCCTTCCGCTCGATGTAGCGCCGGATTTCCTCGGCGCGGTCCTGCGAGAGGCGCTCGTTCACGTCGGGGTCGCCGCTGGTGTCGGTGTGGCCCGAGATGTTGAGGCGGAAAGTGGGGTGGTCGACCAGGAAAATGGCCATGCGGTCCAAGGTCGGGTGCATGGAAGCCAGGATGGACGACTTGCCTTGCTCAAACTCAATGTTCTTAAAAATCAGCGGCAGCTTGTAGTTGATGCTGTTCGTGAGCAGGGTCATCACCGTGTCGCCCTTCAGGGCAAACTGTTTTTCCACGCTGAAAAACTCCGGGCTTTGAATCAGCATGGCGTAGTGCGACCCTTCAATCAGCTCGAAGTCAAACGTGCCATCGGGCCGAATAAACTTGCTGGCCACCTCAATGCCGTTGTCGGTGTCGATGATGCTCACGATGCCGTTGAGCGGTTTGTTGGATACGGAATCGAGCAGCGTGCCCTCCACGTGTGTCGTGGCCAATGGCTGGGCTTCCATGGGCAGCGGGAAGGAGTACAAGTCCAGGTTGTTGATTTCCTGCGCCTCAGAGCGGGCGTAGTACAGGTTCTTGCTTTCCCGGTCGATGGTGAAGTAGTATTCCGAACCCTTCCCGTTTACCAGCGGGCCAATGTTTCGGGGCTCCTGCCAGCGCCCGCCCACCCGGTAGGTTTTGTAAATGTCGAAGTCACCAAAATTCAGCAGCTGCCCCCGCGAGCTGAAGTACAGCACGTGGTAGAGCGGGTGGTAGAACGGGCTGACTTCGCTCTCGCGGGTGTTGACCACGGGGCCCGCGTTTTCGGCGGGGCTCCATTGCCCGTTTTTCAGCTTGCGGGTGAAGTAGATGTCCGACAAGCCGAAGCCGCCCAGGCGGTCGGACGCAAAGTAGAGCGTGTCTTCGCCCTGCGACAGCGTGGGCTGCGAGTCCCAGGCCGGCGAATTCACGGCGGCGCCCAGGCTTTTGGGCGTGCTCCACTTGCCGTCCTTGCCCAGGGTCGCGGTGAACAGGTCGCAGTTGCCGCGGCAAGTGGCGCACTCGCAGCGGGCGAAGAAAATGGTGCGCCCGTCTTTGCTAAAGCAAGCCGAGCCTTCGTTGTTGGGCGAGTTGATGGGCTTGGGCAGCGGCTCGGCATCGGCCCAGCTCACGCCTTCTTTGCGCGAGGTGTACAGGTCCTCGTCGACCACGCCGGTCAGGCCGCGGCGCTTGCGCTTGCTGCTGAACAGCAGCAGCGTGTCGTTGACGGCCAGCGCGGGGCCGTAGTCCGGCGCCTTGCTGTTGATGGCGTCGCCCATGCTCGTGTACACGCCCTTGGGCGGGTGGAACGTGTTGATGTTTTTGCGGTACTCCACCAGGTCGTAGTACGTCTTGAGGGGCACGTACAAGTCCTGGTTTTTCTGCTCCAGCGAGTCGTAGTAAAGCTGCACTTTGGGGATGTCGGTGCGGTGGTGCTTGAGGGCGAGGCGGTAGTACGCCTTGGCCTTCACCTGCTGGCTGTCGCGCTCCAGGAGCTGGCCCAGGCGCCAGAGCATGTCGGTGTTTTTGGCAAAGTTGGTCGGGCCGAAGCGGGCCACGTAGTCCTCCAGCAACAGCCGCGCTTGGTGGTACTGGCGGCGCTTCTCGGCCTTGGCAATGGCGCGCAGGGCCTTTTTGTCTTCGTAATACGAGTACTTGTTAATGTTCACAAAGTCCGGCGTGCCGTCGGGGCGCAGCTGCAGCTTGCGGCTGATGCGGCTATTGAGGCCGCGCACGCGGTAGGTGCCCGGCACAATGGCAGGCTTGCCGGCGGGTGCGGAGGCGGCGGCGGGCTTCTTCGGTGTTTTGGCCGGCGCGGCGGAGGCGCCCCCGCTGGTGGTGTCGGCCGAGGGCGAAGCCGCCGCCGGAATGCGTTTCGAGGGCCGGCGCTGGGCGTGCGCACGCGGTGCGGCGGCCATTCCCAGCAAAATGAGCAGGAAAAGAAAATGGCACCGACGCAATAAAAATGACATTAGTAGAGATAATAAAATAATAAGTTGCGCAAGTTGCCAACAAATTAGCGATTTATGAGGCCATGTGCCCTCGAGCATCGTAGTTACGTGCGACGCTTTGGCGGCCTGGCCCAGCTGGCACGGCCCTTGAAGACCAAACGCGTCGGGAAAGCGTACCTTGTGCCTCCCGTTTTCTCAGGCGTTGGGCTGCCATTGTGGCACCTGCGCTGTTGCTTCTGGCTTTACTCTTCCTCATGCGTCAAGCATCTGTTTCTTTCGTCGCTGCGTCGCCAAAACTGGTCCGTAACGACTCTAATTCCCAATCCGAAGCCATCGCCATCATGGCCGCCGACCCCGACCATCTGTTGCGCGGCGACGATGCTCCGCCCACGTTGCCGCTGCTGCCCGTGCGCAACACCGTCCTGTTTCCGGGCGTGGTGCTGCCGGTGACGGTCACCCGCAAAAAAAGCATCAAGCTGGTGCGCAAAGCCTACAGCACCGACAAGCTGCTGGGCGTGGTGGCGCAGCAAAACCCCGATGCCGACGAGCCCTCTACCGACGAGCTGCACCCCGTGGGCACCTTGGCGCGCATTCTCAAGCTGCTGGAGCAGCCCGACGGCCAGGTCACCATCATCCTGCAAGGGCAGGTGCGCTTCACCATTGAGGAGCAGCTCACGTTCACGCCGCAGCTCACGGCCCGGGTTAGCTACTTCGCCGAAGTAGCGCTGAACCCGGATATCCCCGGTGAATTTGGCTTGCTGCAAGCCCTGCGCGAAGCCGCGACCAAGGTGCTTGAACTAACGCCCGAAATCCCGATGGAAGCCCGGGCCATGCTCGACGGCATCCAGTCACCGGCTTTCCTCACGCACTTCCTGTCGTCGAACGTGCAGCTCGACCTGCCCGCCAAACAGAAGCTGCTGGAACTGGCCGACCCCGAGCAGCAGGCCCGTCAGCTGCTCGAAGCCCTGCTAAGCCAGGCCGAGTTGCTCGAAATCAAGCAAGACATTCGTTCCAAAACGCACACCGGTATTGATGCGCAGCAGCGGGAATACTTCCTGCGCCAGCAGCTCAAAACCCTGCAGGACGAGCTGGGGCAGGAGGGACCCGACGAGGACGTGAGCCGCCTGCGCGCCCGCGCCGAAACCAAGAAGTGGCCCGAGTCGGTGGCGCTCCACTTCAAGAAGGAGATGGAGAAGCTGGCCCGCACCAACCCCATGGCGCCGGATTATTCGGTGAGCATCAACTACGTAGAATTCCTGCTGGATTTGCCCTGGGGCGAGTACACCAAAGACAAATTCAACCTCAAGCAGACCAAGAAAATCCTCGACACCGACCATTTCGGTCTGGAGAAGGTGAAGGAGCGGATTCTGGAGTACATCGCCGTGCTCAAGCTGAAGCAGGATTTGAAAGCGCCCATCCTGTGCCTCTACGGTCCTCCCGGCGTGGGCAAAACCAGCCTGGGCCGCAGCATTGCCGCCGCCATGGGCCGCAAGTACGTGCGCATGAGCCTGGGCGGCGTGCGCGACGAAGCCGAAATCCGCGGGCACCGCAAAACCTACGTGGGCGCCATGCCGGGCCGCATCATCTCGCAGATTAAGAAGGCCGGCGCGTCAAATCCCGTCATCATTCTCGATGAGATTGACAAGGTGAGCAGCGACTTCCGCGGCGACCCCAGCTCGGCCCTGCTCGAAGTGCTGGACCCGGAACAGAACGCTACTTTCACCGACAATTACCTGGAGGTGGAATACGACCTGAGCAAGGTCCTCTTCATTGCGACGGCCAACTCGCTCGATACCATTCAGCCCGCCTTGCGTGACCGCATGGAAATCATCGACCTGACCGGCTACACGCAGGAGGAGAAGGTGCAGATTGCCCGCAAGCACCTCTGGCCCAAGCAGCTGAAGGAGCACGGCTTGGGTGAGAACGAAGTGAAAATCACCGACGCGGCCCTGCACCGTGTGGCCGACGACTACACCCGGGAATCGGGCGTGCGTGGCCTGGAGCGCAAACTGGCCGCCGTGACGCGCAACCTGGCTCGCCGCAAGGCCGGCAAGGAAACCCTGCCCGCCGTGATGGAGCCCGCCGAAATCCGCAAAATCCTCGGCTCGGCGATTTTCGACCGCGACCAGTACCAGGACAACGACACCGCCGGCGTGGTGACGGGCTTGGCCTGGACCAGCGTGGGCGGCGACATCCTCTTCGTGGAAAGCCTGCTCAGCCGCGGCCGCGGCAAGCTGACGCTCTCGGGCCAGCTGGGCGATGTGATGAAGGAGTCAGCCATTACGGCGCTGTCTTACCTGCGCAGCCGGGCCGACGAAATTGGCATTGACTACCGCTTGTTTGAGCAGTACGACCTGCACATTCACTTTCCCGAAGGCGCCGTACCTAAGGACGGACCCAGCGCGGGCATTGCCATCTTTACCAGCATGGCCTCGGCCTTCACGCAGCGCCGGGTTCGCCCGCGCCTGGCCATGACCGGTGAAATCACCTTGCGCGGCAAAGTGCTGCCGGTGGGCGGCATCAAGGAGAAGCTGCTGGCGGCCCGCCGGGCTGGCATGAATGACATCATTCTGTGCCCCAAAAACCGCAAGGACATTGAGGAAATTCAGGAAGACTACCTCAAGGGCCTCACCATTCACTACGCCGACCGGGTGGATGACGTGCTGCGCGTGGCCCTGCTCGATGAGCTGGTGCCGCACCCGCAAAAGCTGCCCGTGCGCGACGAGCCCGTGCCCGCCGTAGGGCCCAGCGTGGAAGTGCAGTAGAACAAGCCGAAAGCTGCTTGGCACGACCTTTTTCTCGTTCCGAACGACTTTTTTCTCGCTTTGAGCGACCTTTTGCCGGTGCTCGGGGCGGTAAAACTAGCTCGGAGCGAGAAAAAGGTGGCCCGGAGCGGCTTGTGGGGTGTTCGCAGGGACCTGTTGCTAGCTCCGAACGACATAAATCCCCCTCCGAACGGCATTTATGTCGTTCGGAGGGGCAAATCCCTCGCGTGGAAGTACTTTCTGCTTGCTTGCCAGCGTTGGGTGCCCGGGGGAGGCTACCCCGCCGCTTATCTTAGACCTATGAAGCACTTTTCCGCTCGTCGGCTTGCCGGCTTTTGCTTGTTTTTGGGAGGTATCGGTGGGCGGCCGGCCACTGCGCAGCAGATTGGGGGCCGCACCGTTTTCCCTTTTCTGGACTTGCCGCCCGGTGCCCAGCTGGCGGCGCTGGGAGGAATGAACGTGTCGGCTCGCAACGACGACCCCACCATGCTGTTCGGCAACCCGGCCCTGCTCAACCCGGAAATGGACGGCCGTTTGGCATTGAGCTACGTGGCTTACGTGGCCGACATCAAGCAGAGCACTGCCGCCTATGTCTTCAATACGCAGAAAGCCGGACGCTTTGGCGTGGGCCTGACGTACTTGAACTACGGCAGCTTCGAGAGCTACGACCCCGCTGGCAATAGTCTGGGCACGTTTAGCGTGAACGAGTACACGGTGGGCGTGTCGGACTCCTATACCAAAGGAAAATTTACGTTCGGGGTCACCACCAAGCTGGCGGTGTCGGGCATTGCCGGCAGTCGCTCGCTGGCTGGGGTCGGGGATGCGGGCGTGGTTTACCAGCACCCCACGGCCGATTTTACGGCGGGGCTTGCGGTGAAAAACGCCGGCTTTCAGTTCTCGCCCTACCCCGGCACCGACCGGGGCCCCTTGCCGCTCGACGTGCAGATTGGCGCCACCGTCAAGCCCGAGCACATGCCCCTGCGCTTTGGCCTCACCATTCACCACCTGCAGCAATGGGACATTCAGTACCTCGACCCCAACCAGCGCGGCCAGCCCGACGCCAACGGCGTGGAGCAAAAGCCCACCAAGAGCTTTGGCGACAACCTGGCCCGGCACTTCACGGCCAACGCCGCCCTTGTGCTGAGCAAAGGCTTCCAGGTTCGTGCCGGCTACAACCACCTGCAGCGCCGCGAGCTGCGCCTCGACAACGCCAGCGGCGGCGCAGGCCTCAGCTTTGGCGTGATGCTGAAACTTGCGGGCTTCCAAATCGATTATACCCATGCCACGCTCCAGGCCGCGGGCTCCAGCGAATACTTCACGCTGTCCCGCAGCCTCGACTCGTTGTTTAAGAAGAAAGAGGGCGACAGCGCCCCGCCTCCGGCCGACCAGCCGAGGCCAGACGGCAGAAAAACCAAGTACCGAAAAGTCGGCTCTTGACCGGCGGGACGGAGGTGTACCAACGTCCCGCAGCATTCCGTAAACCAACTTTATGCAAGATTTCCTGACCCCGGCCCAAATCGTGGCCGAACTAGATAAATACATCATCGGCCAGCACGACGCCAAGCGCCACGTGGCCATTGCCCTGCGCAACCGCTGGCGCCGCCTCCACGCGCCCGCCGACATGCAGGCTGAAATTGTACCCAACAACATCCTCATGATTGGGGCCACCGGCGTGGGCAAAACCGAAATCGCCCGCCGCTTGGCTCACCTCGCTGACGCCCCCTTCGTGAAGGTGGAAGCCAGCAAGTTCACCGAAGTAGGGTACGTGGGCCGGGACGTGGAAAGCATGGTTCGCGACCTGGCCGAGCAGAGCGTAAACCGCGTGAAGGCCCGCCGCCAGGAAGCCGTAAAAGCCCAGGCTGCCGAGGCCGTGGAGGAAGTGATATTAGACGCACTGATTCCCCCAGTGTCGCGCCCCGCAGGCGTGAAAACTGGCGTGGGGTTCGGCAGTGGGGGAGGCGACGACATGCCGCAGTCCGATGCCGAGCTGAACGAGCGCACCCGGGAGCGTTTCCGCCAGAAAATCAAAAACGGCGAGCTGGAAGACCGCAAGATTGAAATTCAAGTATCGCAGTCAGGGCCGAGTGTGGGCATTATGGGAGCACCTCCCGGCATGGACGAAAACACGCTGTCGGGCCTGCAAGACATGCTGGGCAACATGCTGCCCAAGAAAACCCGCAAGCGCAAGGTGACCGTGGCCGAGGCCCGCAAGCTGCTGCTTGACGAGGAAGCCGCCAAGCTCATCGACATGGACGAGGTGAAGGACGAAGCCGTGCGGCAAGCCGAAAACGCCGGCATCATCTTCATCGACGAAATTGATAAGGTGGCCAGCAGCAACGGCAAAGGGAGCGGTGGGCCGGACGTGAGCCGCCAAGGCGTGCAGCGCGACCTGCTGCCCATCGTGGAAGGCTCGGCCGTGAACACGAAGTATGGCATCGTCAACACCGACCACATCCTGTTCATCGCCGCGGGTGCTTTCCACGTGAGCAAGCCCTCCGACCTCATCCCCGAATTGCAGGGCCGCTTCCCCATCCGCGTGGAGCTGCAGAGCCTGACCAAGGACGACTTCTTCCGCATCCTGAAGGACCCACGCAATGCTCTCACCAAGCAGTACGAGGCCCTGCTCAAAGCCGAAGAAGTCGCGCTGACCTTCGACGACGCGGCGCTGGAGCGCTTGGCCGAAATTGCCTTCGAGGTGAACGCCGAGGTGGAAAACATTGGCGCCCGCCGCTTGCACACGGTCATGTCGCGCTTGCTGAACGACATTCTTTACGACGTGCCCGACAAGATTGGCCCCAATGCGCACATCCAAATTACAGCCGCGCTGGTGGATGAGCGGCTGGCCAGCATGGTCAAAAACCGCGACCTCAGCCAGTACATCCTGTGAAAAAGCAGCAGACACAAAAAAGCCCCGGCCACAGCGGCCGGGGCTTTTTTGTGCTCGTAGCTCAGGCTAGTACCCGGGGTTTTGTTGGCCCGCCAGAGTGGGGTTGTTGCTGGTTTCCAGCGAAGGAATGGGCCACAAAAACAACGGTGAGTTATACGCAATGTCAATCTGGCCAGCTGGGACAATGGGGCCATTGCAGGCATAGGCCGTCGGGGTGATTTGGGCCGTGGCATACTTAGCCGGGATGCCGCCGCCGGGCCGGGGGCTGAAGGTCTTTTCGCCCGAAAGGCGGTAGATGTCGTCCCAGCGGAATCCTTCGGCCACCAATTCAATGCGCCGCTCGTTCAGAATAGCCTGCACCAACGCCGCGCCGGAAAGCGAGCCGGGGGCGTACTGTTCAGCGGTGTTCGTGACGGCGCGGTTGCGCACGGCATTGAGCAGGGCCAGCGCCAGCGTGTTGTTCGTGCCCAGTCGGGCCAAGGCTTCTGCCTGATTGAGTAGCACTTCGGCGTAGCGGATGATGGGGGCAAAGTCGGTGCTCGTGGCGGGGTCCCGGTACTTGCGGGTCACAATGCGCGGCTGGCTGCCAGGGTCAAGCTGCATGAGCTGGGTCCGGCGCAGGTCGTCGCAAGTGAAGAAGGGTGCATTGTACAGAATGGGGCTGATGGCCAACAACGCGCGGCCAGAGCCGGTCGAGTTCGCGGGCGGCCCCGAGCGCGAGGCAAACACGTTGGGCAAGGCCCCGTTCGTACCGGGGTTATCGTCCGAGCTGTTCTCAATCGAGAAGATGTTCTCGTTCGTAACCGTGGTACCCCCCGGGAAAGCGGCTTGTGGCGTGGCCGCCAGGGCATACCCCCCAATGGGGCTGGTGAAGGTAGTGGTGCCCTGAATGAGCTTGTTGCCCTCGGTCACTGCCGCCGCCCAGTTGCCTTGGTGCTGGCGCAGCCGCTGCTTGAGGGCAATGGCCGCCCCTTTGGTGGCGCGGGTTACGCGCAGGTTGCCCGAGCGGGTGGCGGGCAGCTTGGTTTCGGCTTCGTCCAGGTCAGCCAGCATTTGGGTGTAATCCTCAGCCACAGTGCCGCGCTCCACCGTGCGGCTCTCCGTAACGCCTTGCACCGTGCTGATGGGCGTGGTGCGATAGGGGACCCCCGGGCTGGCGCCGTTGTTCTCCGTATAGGGGCGCGAAAAATGGAGCACGAGCTGATGGTGAGCCAACGCCCGGAGGAAAAGAAGCTCTCCTTCGTATTCGGTGGCGACTGCAGCCGTAATAATGCCGTTCGAAGCCGCTTGGCGGACGCCCGCCAGGGTTACGTTGGCTTGGTTGATGACGGAATAGCAGCCGCTCCAGATGCCCACGATGTTGGGGCTGGCCGCGGTAATGGCGTTGGTGTACACAATGCCGAAGAAGCCGGCCATGTCCACCACGTCCTCGCCGCGCACGTCGTCGAGCTCGGTGGCCGCCCCGCCGAAGGGGTAGCCGCGGGTCTGGAGGGCGCCGCCGGTCAGGGGGTCATAGTAGCCCGTCTGGGCGGCGTTGTACACCCCGGTCACGGCCAGCGCCACGCGGGCCGCGTCGGTGTAAATTACGTTCTCGCCCAGCGCGTTTTGCGGCTCTAGGTCCGTAACGTCGCAGGCGGTGAAACCCACAATCAGGGCGCTTGCCAAAGCCAATCTACGAAGCGGCTGATGGCAATAGGAAAAGAAATTGCTCATGTCGTCGATGGAGTTGAAAGGTTAGAAAGCCACGTTTACACCTGCCGTGATGACGCGCTGCTGGGGGTTGCTGTTGAAGTCGATGCCCGACTGGTTGTTGGACGTGTTGCCCTGCGTGGTGGTAATGTTGGCGTTTACTTCCGGGTCCACGCCCTTGTAATTGGTGATGGTAAAGGCGTTTTGCACCTGCCCGAAGACGCGCACGCGGCTCACCACCGTCCCTAGCACCGACTTGGGCAGGGTGTACCCAAGCGTGAGGTTTTGGAGGCGCACAAAATCCCCATTTTCCACAAAGCGTGTGGAAGCGGCGTTGTTGAGATTGGTGAAATCAGAGCGTCCCAGGATGGCTCTGGGCACATCCGTTTGCTGGCCCGGCGTTGTCCAGCGGTCCAGGATTTCGGTGCTGTTGTTCACAAAATCCAGGCGCAGCAGCTGCTGGCGCGTCACGTTCATGATTTTGTTGCCGCCGGAATAGCGGAAAAACACCTCGAAGTCGAAGCCGCCATACGTGAGCGTGTTGGTCAGGCCGCCGAAATACGTGGGGTTCGAGGGGCCCAAAATGAAGCGGTCGGTGGCGGCGCTAAGCGTGGAGGCTTGCGACACGTTGGTGGGGTTGGCGGGGTCGTACACGGCGTAGGTGCCCGTGTTGAGGTTTCCCTGCACCAACGAGCCATCGCCTTTCCGGTAAATCGGGTTGCCGTTGGCCGCGTTTACGCCCTGGAAGTCGTAGCCGTAGATTTCGCCGATGCCGTTGCCAATGCGCGTGACGTTGTAGGGGTTGAGGATGTCCTCGTTGTTGTTGGCCAGCCGCGTGATTTCCGTGCGGTTGGTGGAGAAGTTGAAGTTGGTGCTCCACGAGAAATTCTCCCGGCGGATGTTCACCGTGTTGATGCCCAACTCAAAACCCTGGCTCAACATGGCCCCCACGTTGGCATTGTAGCCGTTTTGGGGAATGCCCAACGACACGGGGGTTCGCACAAAAAGAATGAGGTCGTCGTTGTTGTTGCGGTAGTAGTCGGCTGTCAGGTTCACCCGCGCATCGAATAAGCCGAGGTCCAAGCCAAAATCGGTTTTCTTCGAGTTTTCCCACTTCAGGTCCACGTTGCTAAACTGGCCGCTGGTGCCCGCCGTGGTGTTGTAGCCGATGCCGGGCTGGGAGCCGTACTTGGCCGAGCTGTACAGGCCGAAGTACGGGAAGTCCCCGATTTCGGTGTTGCCCACCACGCCGTAGGAGGCCCGCAATTTCAAGTCACTCAGCCAGCCCAACTCAAGCCCTTTGAGGAACGGCTCTTGCGACACCCGCCACCCGATGGATGCCCCGGGGAAGTAGCCCAGGCGGTTATCCGGCGAAAGCGACGAAATTCGGTCGGCTCGCAAGGTGGCCGTAATGAGGTAGCGGTCCAGGAAGGAGTAGTTCAAGCGGCCGAAATATGACTGGTAGCCGCGCTCCACAAAGTCGCCAAACACGTTGGGCGTGGTCACCGTGCCCGAGATGAGGCTGTTGGGCCCGAAGTAGACGTCGGACAGGCCCAGGCCCTGGGCTGCGAAATACTGCTGCCGGGACCTCTGCCACTCTCCGCCCACCACGGCGTTCACCCGGTGGTTTTCGCCTAGCTGCCGTTGGTAGGTGAGCGTTATTTGCGAGTTCCAGCGTACGTTGGGCGCCTGGCTCTGCAACACCACGCCGCCCGAACTGCGGCCGTCGCCCTGGCGCGGGTCCAGGAACTGAAAGTCCTCGTTCAGGTTGGTGTCGGTGCCCAACTGGCCTCGGAGCCGCAGGCCTTCTATCGGCTCAAGTTCGCCATAGACGTTGCCCAGTATCCGGTAGCTGGTGTTGCGATAAATGTTGTTTTCGAGTTGGAAAATGATGTTGGGGTAGGCGAAGGCAATGGCCTGGGCGTTGTTGCCCTGCCCCAACGCACCCGAGGTGGGGTCCACATATGGCGTGCCATCGGGGTTGCGCGCGGGTACGTTCGGGAAGGCCGACAGCGCATTGGTTACGTTGCCTGACAAGCCGTTGGTGGAGGTGTTGAGGCCCAGCGTTTGCGTGCGGGTCGCGCCCAGGTTCAGGCCCACCCGGAACCAGTCTTTCACCGTTTGGTCAACGTTCGAGCGGAAGGAAAAGCGCTTTAGCTCGTTTCCGCGCACCACGCCTTTCTGGTCGGTGTAACCGCCCGAAAAGTAGAAGTTGGTGCGTTCCGTCGCTCCCGAAACCGACAACACGTGGTTTTGCTGCACTCCAGTCCGAAAAATCTCATCCTGCCAATCAGTGTCCGCCAGCGAGCCATTCACTTCGAAGGGCGCCGCAATGGGCTGCGTGATGGGCGTAGTCGAAGCATTGGCCTGCTTCTCGTTGCTTATCTGAATAAACTGCTCAGCGTTCAGTACCTCGTAGCGCTTCAGGGTTTGGGCAATGCCCACGTAGTTGTCATACGTCACTTGGGCGCGGCCTTGCCGGCCCTTCTTGGTGGTGATGAGGATGACCCCGTTGGCGCCGCGTGAGCCGTAGATGGCCGTGGAGGAAGCATCTTTTAGTACCTCATAGCTCTCAATGTCGTTGGGGTTGATGTCGGCCAAGGGGTTGGTCGTAAAGCCCGAGCCCAACTGGCTTTGGCTGCCCGTAAAAATGGGCACCCCGTCCACTACCACCAGCGGTGTCGTACCTGAAGAAATAGAGTTTACCCCGCGAATGAGGATGCGGGGCTGCTGTCCCAACAGTGCTGAAGGCGTCGTGATGTTTACGCCCGGCGCCCGGCCCGCCAACTGCTGCGCAAAGCTGGGAGTGGCCAGGTTGGCAATGGCCTCGCCTTGCACCGAGGAAATGGAGCCCGTCACGTCGCGGCGCTCTTGGGTACCGAAACCCGTCACCACCACTTCGCTCAGCTGCTTGACATCGGCCGTCAAGGCAATGGCAAGAGTGCTTTCGGTGCCAATGGGCCTTTCCTGGCTGGTGTAGCCCACCGAGCTAAATACAAGCGTACCGCCTGCAGCGGGTACATCGAGAGAAAATGCTCCTTCAGAACTGGTTGATACGCCATTCGTAGTGCCTTTGACAAGCACTGTTACCCCGGGAAGCCCTTCACCCGTTTGTTGGTCAGTTACCCGGCCAGATACAGTTCGTGTTTGCGCTAGTACCCCGGTAATAAATGTCAGCATGAGCACCAAACTCATGAGTAAGTTTGTCTTCATTGGTCTATGCGTTTATGATATCAGACAGTGGAAATGAATAGATAAAATAAGGATTTCTAACAAAAAAGTTACAATGATTCATTTAAAAATCATACAATGTTCAGCTTTCTCTAATTAGTCAAATGTGATAAACTAGACAATCAACAGTTGCTTTTTGGAAGAGACTCACGCAGTTACGTAAGGCAAAAAACGTAAGGTCCAATCTGGCTTTGCTAGCATAAAAAAGCCTCTACTTACGTTGTAGAAGCTCTCTTTTGGCGAGCGAACACCGGTTACCACACTACTCATCCCAGTATTGAACTCCAGACAATTTCGACTCATCTTATATCTTACAATGGGAAATAATTAGTACAGCGGGACTTGCTGCCCATCGTGGAGGGCTCGGCCGTGAACACGAAGTACGGCCTCGTCCACACCGACCACATCCTGTTCATCGCCGCCGGCGCTTTCCACGTGAGCAAGCCCTCGGACCTCATCCCCGAACTGCAGGGCCGCTTCCCCATCCGCGTGGAGCTGCAAAGCCTGACCAAGGACGACTTCTTCCGCATCCTGAAGGACCCGCGCAACGCCCTCACCAAGCAGTACGAGGCCCTGCTCAAGGCCGAAGAAGTCGCGCTGACTTTCGACGACGCCGCGCTGGAGCGGCTGGCCGCAATCGCCTTCGAGGTGAACGCCGAAGTGGAGAACATCGGCGCCCGCCGCTTGCACACGGTCATGTCGCGCTTGCTGAACGACATCCTCTACGACGTGCCCGACAAGATTGGCCCCCACGCGCGCATCCAAATCACGGCCGCGCTGGTCGACGAGCGCCTGGCCAGCATGGTCAAAAACCGCGACCTCAGCCAGTATATGCTGATAATTTTAATGAAATGCTTCATTTCCTGAAACGAAAAAGCCCTCCCGTTGCAACAACGAGAGGGCTTTTTACATTAGCTACTCAAAACTAGGGTAGGACCCGCACGCGAACCGGCCGTGGGATGATAGTCGTACCCCCTTCTAACTCAATGAGAAAATAGAAGGCAATATCCGTTGGGGTACTGTTCGTGCTAGGCACCGGAATGGTGGGCACTGGCGGAGTACCGGCGTTTGGACCAACTGGCCCGAAGGTGTCTCGTACCTGAGCAGCAGTTAATGATGCTGTGGCAGGCTGAGAATTACGGTACCTCAAGTAATCCGCAAGCGTAGTTTTGAAAGTAATAGCATTGGTTCCGTTGCCATTAATCGGCGCAGAATTGAGAGAGGAAACGGGAACCGTGGAGTTGATATTGGCTAGGTTAAGTGCAACAACGGAGCTGCTGGTAGCAACTTTGGTGATTTGCTTAATAGTGCCTTTATCAGCAGGTATGGCCAGTTCAATGGTAATGTTTCCCCCGCCACCAACCGAAGTGGTAACCACGGGGAAACGCTCAATTGTAGTAGCGTTGGTTACTGTAACTGGAATCTCGGCAACGCTGTCTTCCAATGGTCCTAGGCCCGGACCGTAATCTTTCTCACAAGAAAAGATACCGACTGAGAGAAGTACTAAGGCGCAAGTTTTTATGAAGTAATTTTTCATGGAGAGCAAAGTGAAGGATAATGTCTAATCGGACCGACCGTTAATCGATGTCCCACCATACCGCTACCGTCGTGCCAGGCACAGGATTGGGTGCGTTGTTAGCGTTGCCAGACGATTCGGAAGCCGGGTACACAAAGCGCTTTGGAAGGACGTTTGGGTCGTCTCCCTGAGCGTTCAAAGCCAAAGCTAGACGGGGGAAGCCAGTCCGGCGGTAGTCGTTGTAAGCTTCATAGCCATTACCCACCCAAGCAATCCATTTCTGGGTCATTATCTTATTCAGATTCTTCCGCTTGGTATCTGCATCAGTGCCCGTTGCCAGGGTTACTACCGAAGGATTCGCCGCAAAATAATCGTTGATTTGGGCAGGAGTTAAGCCCACCTTGGTCATAGACGCACGCACTGCATCACGGAACAAGGTTTGAGCGTCGCCAGCGGTACCTAACATAAGTGCCGACTCAGCACGAATGAATAGCACTTGAAAGTTTGTGAGCAAACGGATGGGCGCGTTGCCAGTACTTCCAATCAAATAGCTACCGTAACGCGAACGGTTGGCAAGAGCCGGTCCAGCACCGGGCGCGCCGTTTTGAAAGCCAGTAAAAGTTAAGAAGCTACCCGCAGTAGTTCCCGGAAGCGTTGTTACTGTACCAGTAGTGTTAACTGTGGCAGTGGGCGTAAGCGTTGAAGCAAAATAAAACGCCAACCGTGGGTCTTTGCGCACATTCATGCTGTCTAGTAACCGTTGGCTCAGTAAGATGTCAGTTGTTCTATTCACATAGTTGAAGCTGTAAATAGGATTTTGACTGCCTGGTGATGAGCCAAATGACACTTCGAAGTCCTCAGAATTTGCTGTAATGTAGCTGTCGGGTTTAGCAAGAACCTCGTCAATAATGGTTTTTGCCAGGACCGGGTCACGGCGGCTAATGGTGTTAGCCATTTTGAGCAGCAGGGTATTCCCCATTTTTTTCCACTTGGCTAAGTGAGCCTGAGTGGCAGCCGGTGTGAGGTTGCTAGGGTTACTTGCCCCGTAAATAGGGTCGTCAGTGGCTGAGGGGTTGAAAGTGCTGGGCTTGTCAAGGTCAGCCAGCCCTTCTTTCACTAAATCAAAAAGGCTTTGAACTCCTAAAGCCGTGTTCCCTTTATAAATGTCTTCTTGCTTGTCGAAGCGCGGTTGCAGTTTATCGAGACGCTGTAGAGCTTCTGAATAGGGAATGTCGCCCCATAAATCCGTTGTCACGGCAAAATTGTACGCCTTGAGCAACTTGCCAATGCCGGCATAACTTGGGCTAGTTACTCGGTTGGCGGCCTCAATCATGCTTTGCGAATTCTGCAAGGCCCCTGCATACAATTCCCCCTGCCACTGATTGTCCAAACCACCGCGGATGTTGTATACGTCTTGGGGTGCGCTCTGGGTACCCGTTCCCGCCACATGTTGCACAAGCAGCGAGGTAATGCGGTTAATCTCGTTCCCATTAGCAAACGCAGTCGTTATCGCCGTGCTTGGGAGCAGGTTTGATGGCGCAGCAACGAGTGGATTGTTAGGGTCTGTGTTAACGTCAAGGAAATCTTTGCAGGCGGTGGTGCCCACAAGAAGCGCCACCAACGAATAACCTATGAATTTTTGCGATTTCATGCTATGAATTTCGAAACGATTAGAGAGTAAAACGGAGGTTAACTCCATAGTTCCGCGCATTGGGAGAGCCTTGCAGTTCCAATCCTCGAATATTGCCCGAACCCTGGGTATTCACTTCCGGGTCGAAGGGAGCATTTGGGGCATAGAAGAACAAGTTGCGACCCGACAGCGAAATACTCGCTTGGCCGAAAGGCGTGCGCTCTAAGAGTGTTTTAGGCAAGCTATAGCCCAAGGATACCTCCCGTAGACGGAAAACCGTAGCGTCAAAAACGCTCAAGTCCGTTGCTAAGCCGCCAAGTCCCGCCCAATAGGATTGCGCATCGATTTGAACATTGTTCGGCCGATATCCGGTCACGCTTCCATCAGCAGCAGTAATTGGAATTACGCCAGGCATCATGCGGGGAAGTTCCCGGTCGACCCCAGTTTCCTTTAAAGCACCCAGGCTTCTAAATTGAGGGGCAGTGAACGAGAAAATGCTGCCGCCATACGTTGCGTCTGTTAAGAACGACGCAGTAATGCCTTTGAAGCTAAAAGTGTTAGTAATGCCACCCTGCCAGTCAGGATTGGGATTGGAGATTACTTGGTTGGTGAGTTCAGGGGCAAACAGTCCCGTGGTGGGGTTAATGATGTATTGGTCAAAATAGGGGCTGTTGCGGTCGGTAACTCGTGGCTTAGCATTGCCACGAATAACGCCATAGGGTTGACCCACTTTGAAGGATGGAGTGACCCCGGTGAAGGCATTGCCGTTAATCTGTGATTCTGTTACCCCTTCGGCAATTTCTCTTACCACGTTGCGGATTCGGGTGAAATTGGTTGAAATGTCCCAGCGGAAATTCGACGATTTAACAGGGGTAATGTTCAAAAGAGCTTCAAAACCTCTGTTTTCCAGACGGCCCACGTTAGCATAGCGCTGTAAGAAACCCGATGATGGGGCAGTAGAAACGGGAACAATTTGGCTTTCGCTGATAGTGTAGAAGTACGTTAAGTCCAGGGATACCCGATTTTTGAGGAAGCCCAAGTTGGTGCCCACTTCATACGATTGCGTGAATTCCGGTGTCAGCGTTGCGCCGCCGCCGGCTGTGTTGCTATAGTCAAAACCAGCGAACGTACCAGCCTGAGTGGTAACTGGGAACTGGATGGAGGCAACGTTATTGCCTACTGCGCCAGTAGCTTCGTAAGTCGTTGCCAGGGTATAAACGGGAGCATCACGACCTACTCGGGCTACGTTGCCTCGGATTTTTCCGTAGCTTAAATAGTCGTTGGAAATCTTGAAGGCATCCGTGAATACAAAGCCTACAGTAGCGGAAGGGTAGAAGAAGGTGTTATTCGCCTTTGGCAAAGTCGAAGATTGGTCCATGCGACCAGTCAGGTCAACAAACAGGTAGTTATTGTAAGCCAATGACAAATTGCCGTAATAGCCCAACAAACGACGAACCTCTGTGTCTTCATCTGTACCGGTGTACACCTTACCATTTGATGCATTAAAGAAATCAGGGAAAATCAAGTCGCTGGCCTGGGAAACAATGTTCTGCACACGCCGCTGGTTGATATTTTGACCCAGCAATAAGTTGGCATTCAAGCCTTCCGTTAAAATATTGTCTTTCTTCAACGTAATCAGTAAGTCACCATTGATTTCGGAGCGATAATAAGTTTCGTCAATAATCCGGCCGTTAGCGGCGCGTATCGAGCCAACGTCGTAAACCTGTTTACGGCGGTCGGTATAGGTGTCTAAACCTGCACGGTAAGCAACATTCAACCACGGGGTCACCTCATAGCTAAGGTTTGCTACGTTGATGAAACGCGTTAGGTCCGAACTACTAGAATTGCGCTCCAAACCCCAGTAAGGGTTTTCAATAGCGGCATTTATGAAGATGCTGCGCTTTGTAACGGGGTCGATGTATGGCCGGCCCTGTAAGTCATAGCTACGGGGAACGACGTTAAGGCGGCCAAAAGGAGAGCCACTGTTGCCTTGTGGAGGACCGGTCTGTTTTGTTTGAATGAAGTTTACCGAGCCACCCGCACGAAGCTTATTGACAAGGAGGGTATTACCTGCCAATTGTACGCTAGTGCGGTTGAGCTTGGAAAACGCAGTGATGCCTTTCTGAGCAGTGTTGTTGATGTTCAATGACAAGTTCTGGTCAGCATTGCCACCTGCAATGTTGACACCATTTTGAAGAATGGTGCCCTGACGGTAGAAATCCTTGATATTGTCTTTGTACAAGCGGTAGTCCTGTTCCTGAAGGTTACCAGCAGCATCAAGGTATTGCAAACCGTTGAAAAGCGTGGGCGCAGTGCCGAAACGAGGGCCGAAAGAGTTGGATACACCAGTGTTTGGGTCACCATTAACCAATACGTTGGCGCCATTGGTGCCCTGTCCATAATCGTTTTGCAGTTCCATCAAACCGTATACCTGCTGCGCCGATAGGCCCGAGGTAACGGTTACTTCTAGCTTCTTGTTGATATTACGTCCGGACTTGGTGGTAATGATTATGGCACCCGAGGAAGCTCGCGAACCATACAGGGCCGCCGCAGCTGGGCCTTTTAGAATGTTGATGCTTTCGATGTTTTCTGGGTCAATGTCTAGGGCACGGTTGGACTGCTGCGCATCAAAAAGCGAATTATTAGTCCGGTCCAAATCGTTGCTTATCGGAATGCCATCAACCACAAAAAGCGGTTGGTTGCCACCCTGTAGCGACGTTATGCCACGGATGTTAATATTCGAAGATGCTCCTGGCAGACCGCTTGACGTGACGATATTCACACCGGCTACTTTGCCCTGGAGCGAACTCAATACGTTTGGCTCCGACCTTTGTGAAATCTGGTCTGCTTTGATTTGCTGAGTAGCGTAGCCCAAAGAGCGAGTATCGCGCTCAATGCCCAAAGCTGTCACGACAACTTCGCTCAGTTGCTTTACATCCTGGGCTAGTGCCACAGTGAATTGCGATTCGGCACCGATAGGGCGCTCCTGTGTGGTCATTCCAATGGAACTGAACACCAATGTGCCGCCTGCTTCTGGTACGTTCAACGTGAAACCACCGTCTGAATTGGTTGACGTTCCGTTGGTGGTTCCTTTTACAAGTACCGTGACGCCTGGCAGGCCATCTCCGGTCTGTTGGTCGGTTACCCTTCCGGAAATCGCACGAGTTTGCGCAAGGACTCCGGTGATAAAAGTAAACATGAGCATAACGCTCATGAGTAGGGTTTTTTTCATGGACATTTAAGTTGGTGATGAATGAGGAGATAGTGAGCAGCTTCAAAAATAGAGGTAAGGCGCTGCAAAGGCTAACTTTTTTTTTAAAGAGGCTCTTTGTGTTAAAAATTTTCGCTTCTGAGCTGTCACGGCAACGACCATAAAAAAAACCAACCTAGATGGTTGGTTTTTTTTATGGTCGTTGCCGTGAGTTTAATACCCAGGATTCTGCACCAAATTGGGGTTTTGTTGAATATCTACAACTGGGATTGGCAGAATACTTTTTTGCTGGCCGTATGCAATACGGCTTGAAGGACGTTTGTAGCGCATCAAGTCATAATAACGGTGACCTTCAAAAGCAAGCTCTAAGCGGCGTTCGAACAGAATCGCATCAATCAAGGCCTGCTTGTTAGCGAAGCTGGCGGCCGTGTAGACTATGCCAGGATAAGTAGTGGTGACAGGTGCGCCGCCAACGGTAGTGGTGACTGTGCCGCCGATGTAAAAAGGAATAGGTGGCAAAGAGCGAGTGCGTACTGTATTTAGCAACGTGATGGCTTCCGAACTGATGCCCGCATCGGCCTGGGCCAAGCCTTCTGCACGGTTCAACAAAACTTCGGAATAGCGCACAATTGGCACGTAGTCTGCAACACCAGCACTGTACTTTAGCGTGGATATAAGCGCTGTAGCCGTGGTGGGATAGTACGTGTTCAGATTGGGATTGGTAGCGTTCGTTGTAGCCGGGGAAAGTAGTTGGGTACGGCGGCGGTCCTTAGCACGAAACGAAAGGGTGTCAATTCTGGCATAAGGCGTTACGGTAATGTCTCGGCGGGTTAGGTAGTGCTGCCCGATTGCATTGTTCGTGTTGGGGTTATCAGCTGTGTTCATCGCTACCGAAAAAATCGACTCGCTAGTACGGAATCCTGCAGTTGTGAATACCGTAGCAGGGCTAGGATTCAAGGCATGGTTGCCTCCTTTGATGACGTCGTTAGCCATTGCAGCAGCGTCAGCATATTTCCCTTGATATAGGTAAATACGTGATAAGAGCCCGCGAGCAGCGTCTTTAGTAGCTCTAGCTGTGCGTTGAAAAGCGGAAGTTGCATACGTCTCAGGTAGGCTAGCAATAGCGTCTGTGAGGTCCTTTTCCATTTGTTCATACACTTGCTTTACTGTGGAGCGAGGCAAGTTCTGAGCGGGGTCAAATGCCGAGGTCGGATTATCGGGGGCAGTCAGCTGTAGCGGAATACCAAGGTGCGAAGCATCAGAAGTAAAGTTGTAAGGCTGAGCATACAAGTTCACCAAATGGAAGTATACTAAAGCTCGGATGAATTTCGCCTCCCCTTTGTATTGCTCCTCTAGTGCAGGGGTAACCCGTCCACCGCTTTTGGCAATTTGTTGCAGGAAAAAATTAGCCCCATACAACGTCCGGTAGCCGGCTGTCCAGGCGTTAGCTGCAGTGCCGTCGTTGGCTTGCTGGTTAAAGGTTGAGATGTTGCCGAAGAAAGTAGCGGTATTGGTGTCGTCGCTACGCACATCGCTATAAATAAGCGCACGACCGCCCAAAAATTCGGCATTCTGCAAATCGTTGTACATGCCAATGGCAGTCTTATCAAGCGAGCCAGCCGAGAAAGCATCTTCGGCTTCCAGAGCAAAAGGCGGCTCTTGAGTCAGGACTTCGCAACCTGTAGCAGAAGCAAGAAGCAAAGCCGCTACGGCCGCCGGTCGCAGATTATAATTACGAAACATATGAAGGAGTTGAGAAAGTTGAGGTTAGATACCGAGATTCAATCCAAATGTGAAGCTGCGGGTCGGAGGAACCGAACGGCCGTCGGTGCCGTAGGCAATGTTCGACGTGCGGTTGGTGTTTACTTCTGGGTCTAGGCCTTTATAACCGGAGAAAGTGTAAACGTTCTGCACCAAGGTATAAACACGTAGGTTGTTCAGGCCAATGCGCTTAACAAGAGCATCGGGGAGATTGTAGCCCAGGCTAAGCTGACGCAGGCGCAGGAAATCGCCCTTTTCCAAGAAGCGCGTCGACGCCATGTTCGATGCGGCATCACGCAATACCAATTTCGGAATGTCGGTTTCCTGACCTGGAGTCGTCCAACGGTCCTTAATTTCCGTGATGTTGTTCTGGAAGCTAGCGCTTAGCATGGCTTGACGGTAGCCGTTGAAAATCAAGTTGCCGCCGCTGTATTGCATGAATACTCCCAACTCTAGTCCTTTGAAGGAGAAGGTGTTGTCGAAGCCACCGTAGAAAGTAGGATAGCCTGTTTTTTTGGTGTACTTGAAGTCGGCCACGCCAATAGGTGTGGTTACGTCACCAGATTCAGTGAGCCAGCGACCTGTGGTGGTAGTGGCATTGTTCGTGTAGGCGGCATCATACTGCTTGATGTTGCCGTCCTTGTCAAGGAACTGCGCATTGCCATTGTCCGGGTTCACGCCAGCCCATACGGGCAAGTAGTATGCTGACAGGCTACGGCCAACGCTAGCACGCTGGCTCAGCGAAATGATGTCGTTTGGCGTAGCCAACTCCGTCACGCGATTTTTCAGAATGCTACCGTTCAGGTTTGAAGACCAGGTAAAGCCATTTTCCATGCGCACGTTTACCGTGTTCAAGGTTACCTCTACGCCGCGGTTGTACATCGAGCCTACGTTGCGGCTAACTGAGGCCCCGGGGATACCGGTTGTGCGCAGCACTGGGGCTGCCAGCAACAGGCCGCTTACATCGTTGTTGAAGAAGTCAAACGTTAGGTTAACGCGGTTCTGAACAAAAGCAGCGTCAAAGCCGATGTCAAATTTCTTCGAAGTTTCCCACTTCAGGTCAGGGTTGCCTACCTGCGAAAAGCTGAAGCCGTTGAGGTCGGCATACTGGCCACCGGCAATAAGGGTACGGGCAGCGTAGGAACCCAAGCCTGCCGAGTTGCCTACTAAGCCGTAGCTGGCGCGCAATTTGAAGTCATTAATAACAGAGATGTTTCTCATGAACGACTCCTGCGAAATGCGCCAGCCGGCCGAAACTGCTGGGAAGTAGCCCCGCTGGTTGTCTCTACCGAAGATGGACGAAGCATCAGCACGCAATGCGAACTGAGCATAGTACTTATCTTCAAACGAGTAGTTAGCACGGCCGTAATACGATTGGAAGCCGCTGTTAAACTCATCGCCGCCACCGAACAAGGTGGGTGAGTACAAGCCACTCAGGTTAGAGTTGAAACGGGGGTCGGCGAAGTTGTCGGCTACGCTATAAATGCGCTTGCGCTTGGTCTCCTGGTATTCAATACCACCTGTCAGGCTGATGGTGTGCTTCTCATTGAACGTACGGTCGTAGTTGGCATAGTTCTGCCAGTTGAACTGAGTAAAGTCCGAGTTGTAGCCCTGCACCAAACCATTGTAGGCGCGGCCCAAGTCGCCGAGGATGGGCGAGCTGTACTGGTCTTCGACGTTGGTGGTGTAGTCGATGCCGTACTTGGTGGTCAACTGCAGGCCTTTAATGGGCTCAACCGTTACATAGGCATTGCCCAAAGTGCGCTGCGAAGTATTGTCGTTACGGTTCAGTGTTAGGAAACCTGGGATGTTGAAGTAAGCGTTTGGAGCAAAGGCCGAATTTGGAATCATGTTATTGCCGTTGCCCAAGTTGCCTAAGGTGTTCAAGTAAAACGAGCCATCGGGGTTGTAAGCCGGCACGTTTGGCGGAGCAGTGTAACCCGAAACGGTAGCGCCTGCGAGCGCGTTTTCACCGCTGATGCCTTGGTTGTATGTCTTGGCATAGCTCAAGCTGGTACCCGCTTTCAGCCATTTCTTAGGCGTCACGTCCACGTTCAGACGGGCAGAACCCCGACGGAGGCGGTTGTTGAGGATGATGCCTTTCTGGTCGTTCCAGTCGCCGGAGGCGTAGTAGGAAGCGAATTCAGTGCCGCCCGACAAGGCCGCTTGGTAGTTTTGCTGGGTACCACGCTGAAAAATTTCGTCAATCCAGTTGGTTTCATCTCTAACGCCGTCGCCGTCGGTGTCAATGTTGTTAGCGATAACAGCGGGGATGCTGCCGTTGCCGAGGTTGCCGGGAGCACCGACATTACCCGTGCGGGCGTTTAGTGCCTTTTCATTGTTGATAGCAACAAAGTCGTCGGCACCCAGTACGTCAGGCTTGCGGATGGCGTCTTGGAAGCCATAATACGAGTTAACCGAAACCCGATTCTGGCCAGATTTGCCCCGCTTAGTGGTGATAACTACTACACCGTTGGCGCCCCGCGAACCGTAAATAGCGGCTGCTGAGGCGTCCTTCAGTACGTTTACCGAAGCAATATCATTGGGGTTGATGTCGGACAAGGGGTTGTACCGGGTGCCGAGCGCGTTGGTTTGTTCGGTGGCATTGAGCGGAACACCGTCAACAACAAACAGTGGCTGCGAGCTACCGGAAATTGAGTTGGCGCCGCGGATACGAATAGCGCCTTGGTCACCCAAAGTGCCGCTGGTGGAGGTGATATTCACACCAGCCATGCGACCCTGCAAGGCTTGGTCAACGCTGACAACGGGCTGGAGCAGGAGCTTCTCTTCCTTCACTTGTGCCACTGAACCAGTTATGTCCTTGACATCTTGTGAGCCACCATAACCTGTTACCACTACTTCAGTGAGCTGCTTGGTATCGGTGGACAAGGCCACAGCGAATTGAGATTCAGAGCCAATTGCGCGCTCTTGCGTGGTCATACCCACAGAGCTGATTACCAAGGTGCCTCCGGATTCTGGTACGCTTAAGCTGAAAGCACCATCAGCGTTTGTTGACACACCATTTGTTGTGCCTTTTAGCAGCACGGTTACTCCTGGTAAGCCATCTCCCGTCTTTTGGTCGGTTACCCGACCAGAGATGGTGCGCGTTTGCGCCATCACCCCATTCATTAGGGTAAACATGAGCACAAGACTCATGAGTAAGATTTTTTTCATGGACAAAAGGTTAAAGATTTAATAGGCTGCAAAAGGTTGCATTACCAAAAATACTTCATTGCTGCCACATTGCGAAAATGTTCGTGTTAAAAATTGCCTAAACCTTAAAAGTTGGTAATTCTTGACGCAACAAGTGCCACACTGGATTACCGCACTATAAAAAGGGCCTGCAGCGCGTATGGCGGATTGACTTGGTTGCCGGAAATGACTTTGGCTGGAGGGCCACTGGCCAGCCGCACATCGGTCAAAGGAGTGAGAATTACCCGAGACCCGTCTTCGAGCACATACTCGAAGGTGAAAAGAATGACATCGCCCGAGACAATCTCGTTGCGACTGCTGGGAGTGTCACCCAGTAGGTTATCCAAAGTTGGCGTGCTGACTCCGCTTACATAAAGGAGCCGTTGCAGGCCCGTGAGCGCCTCTTGGCTATTGAGCGTAACTGTGGCCGGAAACGAACTGTATTCACCCACAAGCACCCGAGGCCCAATGCTGGTTAGCTGCTTGAAGCTTTTGTACACTTCCACCGTTTTGATTTTTACATCGCGCTGGTTGGGGATGTCAAACGTGAATTCAAATACGGGGCGCGTCGGATTGGGGTCTGAGGCCAGACGGGTGATGCTGAATGCCGCCCGCGTCGTGTTGAAGTGGTCTTTTTTGGGGTCTGTGCTGGGCTTAGCAACAACCAGGGGTACGCTAGTGACCTCCGGGGCCGGAATCTTGCTGCTATCCTCGCAGGAACTGAGTGAGCCGATTGCTGTAAGTAGCAAGAGGCCAAAAATGATTTTATTCATAGTATAAGTCGATGTGGGGCTGTGGGAAAAGGTGGGCGCTACCGGTCCCAGAAAATACGATAATTGGCACTCCCGGGGTCCACTTGAGTTTTGGGTGCTTCAGGGTTGGAATTGGCCGTGATGTCCTGCTGGGAGTAGAACAAGCGCCGGGGGAACAGGCCAGCTCCACGGGTTGCCGGGTCGTTGTCATCAAGCAGTCCTGCGTTGTTGCCGATGTTGCCATTGTCCGGTACGGTGATGATGGGAAAGCCCGTGCGCCGCCAGTCCGTGTAGATGTCCGGGCCCATGCCAAAGCTGGCAATGTATTTCTCCTCCATAATGGTGCGTAGGGGGGTAGCGCCATCGAAACGAATAGCTGCGGCACTGTCGTAGCGTGCAACAACGCTGGAGGGGCCCGTGGAGAGAGGCGCAAGGGCCCGAGCGGCGTTAAGGTCGGGATAAGGAGACCCGGAAGAAAGAGCAGGAACAGGAGAGGTTCCTTCCGCAATAGCAATGGCGTTAAGCTTCGCAAACGAAGCGTCCACCGCTTGAATGAAAGCAACGCGAGCCGCGGCTCGGTTGCCCAGAATTGTCAGTTGGGCTTCTGCTTCCAAATACTTGCGGCTGAAGTACGGCAACAGGCGCTGGGCCACTAGCCCCCGGCCAAAGCTGGAATTCACTTCTCCGCCGCGGCCGTCGTCGTAGCGACCTCCTACCGGGTACAGACCAGGCAGTGTGCGCGTGCTCCCGGAGAGCGTGCTGGCGCTAGCCGGGCCGGTACTGCCTTGGCGCGTAGTAGCAAAATCGGGGTTGCCGGGGTCCTGATAATCGTAAGAAGACGAATTGATGACGGCTCCACGTAGCTGATTGAAGAAATAGTACGGGATGCGGGGGTCTGAAGTGCGGCCAGGAGCAAGGCCTGGGTTCACCGTATTGGTCCCATTGCCGTAGCGCATCATCACGTAAAAGAAGGGCGCAATGTTGTTTTCCCGGGCCGTGTTCACGTAATCCGACAAAAACCCAATGTTGCGGTTTGCAGGGGACTGGGAGGCGCCGTACTTAAACTCAAAGTCGTCGTTGGGACCCAACAGGTTGGCGGGGTTATCCAGCAGGGCCTTTACTTGTTGCTGAAAGGCGGCATCGTTGCGGGTCTTGCGAATTTGTACGTAAAGCTTCAGCTTGAGGGTGCGGCCAAAACGGGCCCACTTACCGGGGTCGCCGCCATAAATCAGGTCCCTAGCAGCCGGGCTAGTGCCGCCCTTTGCCAGGTTGGCGATGCCTTCGTCTATTAGCGCAAAAAGGCCCTGGATGCCCAGACTTTGGTTGCCGTTGTAGATGTCAGCGTCTTTGTCAAAACGCGGAGAGCGGTTCAGTGCTCCTTTAAGGGCCTCTGAATACGGCACATCGCCGAACAAATCCACCAACTGGCTGAACACATACGCTTTTTGTATCTGGGCGATGCCGACAAACAGCCAGCGCTGCTCTGCGGTGCCTTGTGTGATGATGAGTTCGTTGTTGGCCAGCATATCTGAATACAAGCCGTTCCATTGATTGCTAAACGAGTCGCCGCTTTGCTGGTAGGTGCCGATGCCCCGGCCGTTGGAAATCTGTTGCATCAGCGCCGAGGTGGGCTGCCCCAGGCCCGCAATGCTGAAGCCCAAATAGGTAGAAATAGCCGTTTGCGTAACCGGCAGCACTTGCTGCAAGTCCGCTTTGGTAGGGCTGATGGGGTCAACGTTTACGTCGTAAAAGTCTTTGCACCCCGGAGTTACCCACAGCAAACCGGCCGAGACCAGCGCCATGGAAATGGTACGTATTTTCATGAATAGGAAAGCTGAGTCTGATTAGAAATTAACCCGCAGGTTCACACCGTAGCGCCGG
The DNA here is from genome assembly GCF_036388155.1 of Hymenobacter sp. Classification (NCBI taxonomy): domain Bacteria; kingdom Pseudomonadati; phylum Bacteroidota; class Cytophagia; order Cytophagales; family Hymenobacteraceae; genus Hymenobacter; species Hymenobacter sp. The sequence goes on from NZ_DASVSI010000150.1 coordinate 51,041, forward strand.
CTGTTGGGGGCGTTGGTGTACTCGAAGCCTTGCTGGTTGCTGGCCCCGAACGTGCTGGTTTCGGGGTCGAAGTTGGTGTACTTCGGGATGTTGGGCGAGTACCAATACAGGTTGCGGCCCGATACCGAGAGGCTGACCAGACCGAACGGTGTTTTGGCCAGCAGCGACTTGGGGAGGGTATAACCCAGCGAGATTTCGCGCAGGCGCACGGTGGTGGCGTCGTATATGCCAAACTCATCGATGCTGCCCAGGCCGGCAGCACCGGAACTGAAGTAGTAGTCGTTAACCGAGATGGCCGTGTTGTTCGGAATCGTCGAGCCGTCGGCGTTGGTGAGCGGCTGACGTGAGGTTGGGTCGCCCTGCACGCCTTTTATGATGACGAGGCGCTCCCGGTCTTCGGTGTCTTTGGTCACGCCACGGCCCAGGTACGACTGCAGCGTGGTCGAGTACAAGTCGCCGCCTTTGCGGTAATCCACCAGCACGTTCATCGTGATGCCTTTGTACGTGAACTGGTTGATGAAGCCCATCTGAAATTGGGGATTGGGGTTGCCAATTACCTTCGGGTTGGGGTCTTCAATCATGTAGCCCGTGGCCGGGTTGATGAGGTAGTTGCCGTTCACATCCCGAGCTGCCGTGCTGCCATACAGCACGCCGTAGTCTTCGCCCGGCTGCAGAATGGCTTGAATGCCGCCGCTGAACCCGGTGCCAAAAGCGAGTTGCGGCAAGCCATCAATCAGGCTGACTACTTTATTTTTATTGTGGGTAAAGTTGAAAGTGCTGCTCCAGCTGAAATCCTTGGTTTGGAAAGGTACCCCCGTCAGCGCCACCTCGACGCCTTTGTTGGAAATCTCGCCAAAGTTGGTCTCGAACGCTGCAAATCCGGTTGCCAAAGGCAGCGCCACAGGAGCAATCTGGTTGGTCGAGCGCCGGTCGTAATAGGACGCTTCCAGCGTGATGCGATTTTTATAGAACGAGAAGTCGGTGCCGACTTCCAACTCGTTGGTAAACTCTGGTGTCAGGGCCGGGTTGCCGATGACTCCGCCCAAACCCAGCCCGGTGATGCCGTTGAAGGGAAACTCTGTTCCAATGCCTTGGCCGGCATTGCCGAACGAGGGATTAATCCTAAAACGGGTCGGGCCAGCCGTGTAAGGAGTCGCATCGCGGCCCACGCGGGCGTACGCCACACGCAACTTAGCCAACGACAACGCCGGCAGGTCCAGCCCGAGGGCTTCGTTGATGACTACCGAACCGCTTACGCTGGGGTAGAAAAAGGAGCGGCCGCTTTTGCCAACTTCGCCGTTTTCATTTAGGGTCGAAGACCAGTCGTTGCGGGCCGTAGCCGTCAAGAAGGCCCAATCCTTGTAGCCAACCGTCACGTCGCCCAATATGCCCATCAAGCGCCGCTTCGAGAAAGCGTAGCCATTGGTGTTTTTCTCCCGGGTATTTTCGATGTTGTCGATGCCGAACACAATAATGCCTCGCCCCGAGTAAGCCCGGAAGTCCTGTTGGCGCTGATTGATGTTTTGACCAACCGATGCCCGCAGGCTAATGTCCTCGGTCAGATTCTTGTTAAACGTCAACAGTGCCGTCTGTTCGAGCTCTGTGTTGATGATGTTGTCCTCCAGCACATTGCCTTCTCCGCCATAGCCGTTGGAACCTGGGCGTACGGTGGTGCGCCGGTTGTCGGTGTAGGTATTGACGCCGCCAGTGTAGCTCAGCGTCAGCCACTCCTTAAAGGCATAGCTGAGGCCCACACTGCCCGTCACGCGGTCGACGCGGGAGGTATATTGGTTGTTTTCGGTGCTCCAGCGCGGATTGTCGGCCTGGCCGGAAAGCCACCCGAAGTATTGTTGCCGCGTGACGGGGTCGATGTAGGGTAGGCCCTGCAAATCGAGGTTACGCGGGATGAATAACGTCCGGGCGAAGGCAGAGGCGTTGCCCACGGCGTTGTTGGCACCTAGCTGAGGCCCTTGCTGTTGGGTGTTCGTGTAAGCCACCGAGCCATTCACGGTGAACTTGTTGAACTGCCCTGAACCGCCGGCGCTCAGGTTATTGCGCACTGACTTAGAATTCGGGATAGTGCCCACGTGGTCAGCACGTGAGAGAATGGCTGTGAAGGTGGTGTTGTCGCCCGAACCCGTGAGCGAAACCGAATTTTCGAATAAATGACCCGTGTCGAAGTAGTCTTTGACGTTATTGGGGTAAGCCTGGTAAGGAATTCGCGCATCCAATGGAATGCCCAAGTTGGCGTTGCCCGCCTGCGGGTGGGGCAGGGTAGTAGGCGCGAGGTCGCTGCCGAAAGCCGGGCCCCAAGAACCGTTGGTCGAATAGTTATTACCGCCGTTGCCGAAGTTAGCGCCTGTGCCGTACTTATTCTGGTATTCGGGCAAACCCGCAATTTTCTCCAGCGAGTAGCCAGTGGTGTATCCCAATTGAATGCCTTTGGCGCCGCGTTGGCCACTGCCGGTTTTGGTGGTAATAACCACCACCCCACCGGCTGCCCGTGAGCCGTAGAGAGCGGCAGCCGCGGCGCCCTTCAGCACGTTGATGGACTGAATGTTATTGGGGTCAATGTCGGCCGTGCGGCTCGAGTACCCTGCGCCGCGCACCAGCTGGTTCTCTGACTCGGTTTGGGAGTTGTCGTAGGGAACGCCGTCCACGATGAACAGTGGTTGGTTGTTACCCAGCAGCGACGTATTGCCTCGAATGGTAATGCGGGACGAAGCCCCGGGCAGACCACTTGAGCTAGTAATGTTCACGCCCGGCACTTTGCCCGAAAGCGTGCGCAGAATGTCCGGCTCCGACTTTTGCACCACTTGCTCGGCTTTTACTTCGGAAACCGCGTAGCCCAGCGCCCGTTTCTCGCGCTGAATGCCCAGGGAAGTCACCACTACCTCATCGAGCTGCTTGGCGTCTACTGCCAAAGAGACATCTACGGTAGAAGAAGCGCCCACCACTTGCTCGGCCGTCACATAGCCCAAGTACTTGAATTGAAGGGTGATATTAGGTCCCGATACGTTGAGGGCATAGCGGCCATTGACATCGGTCGCAGTACCAACGGTTGTACCCTTCACAATCACACTCACGCCGGGCAAGCCCTCGTTGGTGCTTTTGTCGAGCACACGGCCCGACACAGGTTGGCTCTGCGCCCAGCTCCGCCCGGCGAGGGTCAGGAGTAGAAGCAGGCTTAATAGTAAGGTTCTCTTCATTGAGTGGTTAAAAGGTGAGGGTGGAGAAAAGGGAAAGTTTATGGGGGTGGTAATGCTTTAAAAGCTGAAAGTACGGCTTTTGACCAATATTTCAGATTCAGGGGTATGAATTTAATATTTCGTAATCATCGTTTTTACTAACAAGCACATAGCTTCATCATAGATATGCTTTGTATAAATGCTCAAGGCATTAGAATTACACATTCAATAAAAAAGGGCTGCCATGATTGGCAGCCCTTTTCAGAGTTATCGAATAAGATAACTATAATTTATCCCAGAAAATTTTAGTGGAAACAGTGTTTCCACCCATGGCAGCACTTGCCTCCGCAACGTTAGCGCCATTTTGATTTAGCTCAGGAGTGGGGTATGGAAAACGCTTCGGAATGTCGCTTAACGCGTTGGCAGGCTTCACCAGGGAGGGCGAATCCAGACGACGCCACTCGGTCCAGGCTATTACGGGCTGCTCGTAAAGCGAAATCCATTTTTGGAAACCGATTTTCTGCCTATAAGTACCTGCAGCAGTTGTATATGCAACAGCAGGGCGTGCTAGGTAATCAGCAGCTTCAGTAGCTGTACCACCTACTTCCAAGATAGAAGCCGTAACAGCGGCGTTATAATGAGAAGTAGGCGTGCCACCTACTGCAAAACCGCGCTCTCGTGCCTCAGCGAGTAAGAACTCAACTTCAGAGTAGGTTAACAAAACGCCTGGGAGGGTTGGGTCATCAAGCCGCTCGCCGGGAAGTGAGAAATCGGCTGCGTCGTTCAAGGAGCCATATACGCCACCGACGTAGAGGCCTGGTGCCTGGGGCTTGAAATAGATGCCCAAGCGTGGGTCATTCAAAGTGTTGAGCACGTCAACAAAAGTACTTGCCCCGACAAAGTCCTGACGGTTACTAACCACCAAGTCCTCGTAAAGCGGGTTGGTGTTTGGCTGCGCACTTATGAAAGCAAAAGTAGCATTGTCAGCGCTTGAGGTAAATACATTGGGCGCAGCTTGTTCAGCCGCCGCTCTGGCTTTGGGTTCGTCATCATCAGCAATGGTCAGCGCCATGCGGAGTTTTAATGAGTTACCAAATTTCCTCCAGTGAACAATATCGCCACCGTAAATAATGTCAGCAGTGCCTAAACCAGGAGCAGTGTTATCAAGGGCTGCCAGTGCAGCATCCAGACGAGTGAACAGGGAGGCATAAATGGTCTTGGCATCGTCGTATTTAGGCAGTGGCTTAGTAAAGTCCAACGCCTCGGTATACGGAATGTTGCCATACGTATCTACCAGTGTCTTCCACGTGTAGACCGATAGAATCTCAACGCATGCTTGCTGGTTAGCCTTAATCTTTGCAGCCCTCTCAGCATTGGGCTCGGCACTGGGCTCGGCGGCAATGACTCTCTTGGCCTCGTTCAGGTTGCCCAAGGCATTCAAATACAATGCATTCCAGAAGGCATTGTTGATTTGCCGGGTCTGAACGTCATAGTTGGCCTCATCTGTGTAGGTCGTTTCAGTCCAGTACTGTACATACAGACGGAACGGATTTAAGTTCACGTTGGTGCTGGTGACGGTGCGAGCAAGAGCACGTTCAGCAGTACTAACCAATGTGACACCGGGTACGGTGGATGGTCTTTTAACATCCACGTTGTACTCATCCAGGCTATCAACGCAACTGGTTGTGAACACCAGCATCAGGCTTGATAGCAAATAAAGAGCTCTTTTCATAAAATTAGGATACTGCAATTAGAAGCTGAAACGAAGGTTGGCACCGAGAGTGCGGGTAGTCGGGTATGAACCTGACTGGTAACCTTGACCAAAGTTGCCGGAGCTGAGACCTTCTTCTGGGTCAGCATCGGGCAAGTTCTTGTGGATAAGCCACAGGTTGCGGCCAACAATAGACAAGTCAATGCCTTTTACAACACCCAAACGCGAAGTGAGGGTAGTGGGTAAGGTATAGGTCAGGTTAACCTCGCGCAGTTTTACAAAGCTTGCGTCATACACAAATCCAGCATTTGGATTGCCACCGTAGCCATAAGGTGCAATGGCTCCATTATTCTGAATACGCACCGTGTTAGGAGAGCCATCGGGAGCAACGCCAGGCAGGATGATGCCGCCACCTTGCGCGATAGGCAAACGCGAAGGATTGCCTAAGTCGTTCAATGTGGCTGTCTCGGGCTGCAAGCCGGAAGACAAGCCATAGTAGCGGTCGAGCGAGAAGATATCACCGCCCGAGCGCACGTCTACCAAGAAGGTAAGCGAAATGTTCTTGTAGGAAACCGAGTTGGTAACGCCGCCACGCCATTTCGGATTGGGGTCGCCAATTACGGCGTTAGCATCTGTAAATTCGTAAATGCCCGTTTCTGGGTTTACTACTCGCTGACCATCTCGGTACACATAGTCACTGCCACGCAATACGCCGAAGGGTTGTCCTACAGTTGCATTTGATGAGATACCGCCCTGGTAGCTGGTCAAACGAATGGTTTGCACATCTTCGTAAAGTGATAGTACTTCGTTGCGGTTACGCGTCCAGTTGACATTCACACGCCAATTGAAGTTTTCGTTTTTGATGGGCACCACAAACGCCGAAACTTCCACGCCGCGGTTGCGCACGTTACCAGAATTTACATACCGCTGAGCGTAGCCAGTAGCGGCAGAGATATTGACTGGAATGATTTGGTCAATACTATTCGACTGATAAGCCGTCAAGTCGAAACCAATGCGGCTTTCCAAAAATGCGGCTTCAATGCCTACCTCAGCACTGCGAGTTTTTTCCGACTTCAGGTCAGGATTGTTCTTGATTGTATTCAAAGCAAAAAGCGGAACCGAGCCAAAAGCGGTAGGCTTAGCGTACACATCAAGTACGCTAAGCGCCGCAGCACCAGCACCTACTTCAGCATAGTTGGCTCGCACTTTACCGTAAGAGAGCCAAGGCGTCTTCTCTTTTAAATCTTCGGAAAAAACGTATCCCAAAGCGGCGGAGGGATAAACGTATGAGTTGTTCGCTTGGGGAAGAGTCGTGGATTTATCCCGACGAGCGGTCAAATCCAAGTAGACCCGGTCACGGAAACCAAAAGTCGCACTGGCAAAGATGCCATCGCGTCCTATCCTGTTCAATTGTTCAGTAGGAGGGTTCAACGGGTCAACGGTATTGCTGAGGGAATACAAATCCGGCACAACGAGGCCGCCGTTAGTAATGGCGAAAATGCTCTCGCGACGAATGCGGTTAACGTTGGCGCCTACCAAACCAGTCAAAGAAAACGCGTCGCTCAATTTGAACTTGAAGTTACCAATCAAGTCGAAGTTAGATTCCCGGTAGGTAGCATTGAAACGCGAATAATAAGGCTGATAGCTACCCGTCGTGCTTCCCACGGCGGAGCGCTCTTCTTGCTGTTCGTCGTAGGTATCGAGCGATACGCGACCAAGGATGTTAAACCAATCAGCAACTTTGTAAGTAGTGGAGACATTGCCAAAGGTGCGGAAGCGTGAGTCCTCCTCGTAATTCTCGAAGCGAGTGAAATAAGGATTATTCCAATAAATAGCTGTTAAATCTCCAACTACCGGGTTAGTATAGTTCCAAGTAGCGTTTGTTCCCGTGCGATTATAGGCATCTTCCTGCTGCTTGATGTCCACGTTGGTCTGCCACCATTGACGGAAGTTCGACATAAGGTTTTCAGAGCCATAGCCGGTACCGTAGCGGCCCAGACCTTTAATGCGCGTAAAGTTCACTGAGGCACTGGTCGTCAACTTGGAAGTCAAGTTTAGGGAGCCACCAAAGTTTACAACATCTTTGGTTACCTTGCTGTTAGGCAATACACCACGCTGTATGTCATTGATATAGCCAACTTTGAAAGTGCCATTGTCATTGCCACCATCCACAGAAATGCTGTTCAACGTTGAAACTCCGGTTCTAAAGAATTCGCTGGGGTCGTTGCTGGCAGCTACCCAAGGCCGTGCTTGGCCAAAGGTTGGCGAACCTGGTAGGTACGCATCCGATTGCTTAATCTGCAGATTTGGGTCAAAAGCTGGGCCATACGATGCGTCATCACCAGTCCGTACCGTGCGCGAGCCGTCGGCAGCGGTTCTGAAAGCAGCTGCGTAACCACCACCGTATTGCTTCTGGTATTTGATGAAGGTGGACTTGTCAATACGACCAGCGGTTAAACCGGTATTAACGGTCACATTAAAGCCCTTACGGCCTTTTTTGGTGGTAATAAGGATAACCCCGTTAGCGGCACGCTCTCCGTAAAGAGCAGTTGCAGCGGCGCCCTTGAGCACAGTAGTGGAAGCAATATCGTCAGGGTTGATGTCGGCCGCCGCGTTGCCGTAATCATAACCCGAACCCCCAGTTTGCTGAGCAGTTGTGTTAGAGTTGATGTTACTAATGGGCACACCGTCGACTACAAACAGCGCTTGATTGTTGCCAAACAAAGATTTAGTGCCGCGGATAAGCACGTTGCTCGAACCGCCCAGTGTGTTACTTTGGGTGATAGCTAGACCTGCAACTTTGCCCGAAAGACCATTAACAGGGTTAGGGTTACGGGCTACGGTGATGTCGCTGCCATCAATCTGAGTAGCCGAGTAAGCCAGCGAGTTGCGGTTGCGCTCTACACCTAATGCCGTCACCACTACTTCGTTCAGTTGCTTGGCGTCGGTGGCAAGCGTTACGTTGATGTTGTTTGAAGCACCAATGGGCAATTCCTGCGACGCATAGCCAATGAAGCTAAAGACCAATGCAGTTGCTGTGCTAGGCACAGACAAGGTGTAACCACCATCGGCATTGGTGCTAGTACCTACTGTCGTACCCTTGGCCAATACTGTCACGCCAGGTAGGCCTTGATTGGTGGCCCTGTCGGTCACCGTTCCGGAGATGGACCGGTCCTGCGCTCGGGCCTGCTGCAACAGACCGCTGACGAGCAGCATTACCAGAAATAGAATTTTTTTCATTGTGAGTGTTTGTTTTTAGTGAGCTTAAAATGGTGAAAAAAGGTGGAGGGAAGCGTAACATTCCGTTAAGATAGGCAATGATACTGAATTAAAACTCCTCAAAATACTGCTGTGAATCGCTGATTGACATGAAGCATGTTCTAAAGCAGCTGTCGTTGAGTCCATTAAATGTGTGATTTGCTCCGCAATGAATTGTCCCAATCTATTGATGTATTCGTACCGAGAGTGGCTTCCGCTGGGACGTAGGTGTGAACTTTACCTATCAAGACAGCGAAGTGAAAGAGTTGTATACCAACGTAACCGACCTCGCGTTGGGTGGCGGCAACCCAGTCCCCACTGCAATTGTAGGGCAGCAGTTTCCAGTATTGAAAGGCACTGCTTTCCTGCGTGACCCAAGCGGCAGCATTATTGTTCGTCCTACCCGCAACGCTGCCGGTGCTATCATTGGTTATGACCCAGTAGCTGACCCTATTCAGCGTGTTTTAGGCCAAGTATCTCCCAAGTACCTCTGGGGTGGCAACATGACTTTCGGATACAAAGGTCTGCGTGCTACGATTGTGGCTGACGCTAAAATTGGTGCTAGCATTGAGGTGGTCTGAGGTGGTCTAGTTACGCTGGACAGTTTAGGGCACTAAGTTGAAGAAGCTGTTGG
>NZ_DASVSI010000151.1:0-42339 GCF_036388155.1 Hymenobacter sp.
GAAGCCGCTGTAGCGGTTCTGGCCAATGTTTTCATTGGGGTAGAAGTTGCCCAGCAGCGCGGTGTTGCGGCCCCGCTGAGTCAGCAGGTCGTAGTACTTGTTGCTGTAGTACTCGATGAGGAAGCCCAGGTGGTTGTTGAGCACCGCGCCCTGGATGCCCGTGTTCAGCTTGAGGGCTTTTTCCCAGGTGATGTTGGGGTTGGCCAGGGCTGACTCGCTCAGCGAAAACTGAGTGCCCGCCGCGGTGCCAAAGGTGGGGTTGGCCGTGTCGAAGTAGCGCTGAATGTAGACGAAGTCGCCGGGGTTGTCGTTGCCGGTCTTGCCAAACGAGCCGAACAGCTTCAGGTGCGACAGCCAGGTGGCGGACTGCATGAAGTCTTCGCGCGAGACGTTCCAGGCCAAGCCCCCGGCCGGGAAGAAGCCCAGCTTGGGCTTGTCGTCGCTGGTGTAGCGGTTGGAGCCGTTCAGCCCGAACGCGAACTCGGCCACGTACTTCTCCTTGAAGTTATACGCCAGCCGCCCCGAGCCGCCCGTGAACGTGTAGGGCAAGTTTCGGCCCGCTACCGAGTTTTGGCGGTTGGCCAGCAGGGTGGCATTCAGGCCATGGGCGCCAAACTGGTGGTCGTAGCCCGCGCTCAGCTCCACGTAGTCGGTGCGGAACTGCACGGCCGTCGAAACCAGGTTGATTTGCTGGCCAATCACGCCAAACTGCTGGTAGCTGACGGGGGTGGTGTTGCGCCGCCCGAAAACGGGGTACACTTTGCTCCGGTTGATGTTCTCGGAAACGTTTGTGTAGTAAGAGCCCACCGCCTTCAGGTACAAGCCCGGCAAAAACTCATCGAAGGTCCGCTTCAGGTAGAAGTCGGCCAGCATGTCGCGCCGGTAGCTGGTCTGGTAGCCCGAATTGATGGTTTGCCCCCAGAGGTTATTCTGAAACTGCTGGTTGCCGCCGAATGAGCCATCTTCGTTGTAGAGAGGATAAGCGTTGTTGGGCGTGTTCACCAACGCATTGAATATGCTGTTGGTGGCGGTGCCCGGCCCCAAGTTGGCGGCATCGAGCAGCGCGTTCAGGCCGGGCTCGTTGGTGTCGACGATGCGGCCCAGCAAATGCACCCCGGCCGAAAGCTTCGAGTTGAGCTGCAAGTCCACGTTGGAGCGGACGATGTAGCTCTTGAAGGTGTTGCTGGTCTTGTAAGGATTGATGTCGCTCTCCTTGAGCAAGCCCGACTGGTTGAGGTGCTCCAGCGACACAAAATACTTGGAGAAGCTGTTGCCCCCCGAGGCGCTGAACGTGTAGCGGTCCAGGCGCGACGACTTTTTGAGCACCTGCTTGCGCCAGTCCACGTCGGGGTGGCCGAAGGGGTCGGAGCCGTCCTGGTAGGCCTGCAGGTCGGCGGGGGAATAAAGCAGCGGCGTCAAGCCGTCGTTGGTGCGGGCCTCGTTGTGCAGCAGGGCGTAGTTGTAGGCGTCCAGAGCCTTGGGCATCTTCATGGGCTGCTGCAGGGCCGACTGCACCGTGAAGGAAATCCGGGGCTGGCCGGGCGTGCCCCGGCGGGTGGTCACGTGTAGCACGCCGTTGGAGCTGCGGGCCCCGAGCATCACGGTGCTCAGTGCGTCGTTGAGCACCGTCACGGACTCAATTTCCTCTAAGTCGAACACCGTCAGCTCCCGCGGTATGCCGTCGATGACCACCAGGGGGCGCTGGCCCCGGAGGTTGGGCGCTACCTCGTCGCTGCCGGGCTGCCCCGAAGACTGGTTAGTGGTCATGCCGGCCACCCGTCCCGACAGTGCGTTCAGGAACGAAGCCACCGGCAGCTTGCGCAAGTCACTGTAGTAAATCGTTTGTGTAGAAGAAGCCGTCAAGTCGGGGCGGGCGGTGTTGTAAAGCAGCCGCACGGGCTTGAGCCGGGCGACGGCCGGATTCTTGGTGCTCAGCACGAGGGCCGGCGACAAGTTGTTGGCCTGCACCACGTAACGCAGCAGCACCGTGCTAAATGCTTTTAGCAATACAGTGTCGCCGCTCCCAATGGCTAGTCTAACCCGTCCATCCGCATCCGATACCGCCGACAACGTACCGCGCCGACTGGAAACTTCCACGCCCTGCAGGGGTTCCTGGTTTTCGTCGACGATGGCCGGAATAAACAGGTTCGTTGCAGCGCTATCCTGTGCAGTAGCAAGCGGCGTCTGGGCTTGCCAGAGCCGCAGGCTGGTTGCGGGGGCGGCAAACGCCGGAGTCACTCCGAGCACGCTCAAGGCGACCAGGACAATGCAGTGTTTGCTTTCTTTTGGTATGATTTTACTCATGTGTAACTGTTGGGCTAATAGTTATGTATGGGCCGGTGTCGGTGCTTTAGGCCAGGGAATTCGCAGTGCCAGGTGTGAGGGAAGGAAAGGAGTGGTAGAAGCGAGTTGCTAGGGTTGCAAAAGGTTCTGTAGAATTAATTGCTGAATGAGGCATGCTCTACGACAGAAAAACAAATACTGGCTTTGACGCCACCTTGCCTTCTTGCCAGAGGTGAGCATTGCGTAAAGTTAATCATTAACAAAAACGTTTTAGCAATTATAGCAGACTGAAAGCTAACAAAATAAAACTAGGGCCAATTATTACACAAACGTTTGCAAGCAGGGGGATAAAATTGATATAAACAAACGCTGCAGTGCCTTAATGCTTAAGTTTTGATAACTAGCAGAATTTAGGGAAAAAATTAGGCAGGTGCCCTAACGTTCGGGGCATGCGGGGCATAATCTTTGGCAGAGTGGTATCAGCCTCTTGTTAATAGCCAAATGTTCATTCCCGCTTCCCTCAGCGGCAACCCAGCCCTAGAAGGCGCTACAGGAGCAGCGTTGGGGCATGAAGGTTTTGGGTGATAGCCGCTTTACTAGGCAGCTGCGCCAAGTGTGCCGGTGAAGAAACGTGTACAGGAAAGAGCTTCTGTAAATCATTGATTATTAGGGATAATTTTCGCAGTGTACCCGTTTGGGACGTCGGCCTACTCGCTCACTACTTCACCACTGCCTGCTTGCTGGCCGAGCGCCCGAACTTTGTAGGGAAGTAGACCAGTTCGGCTTTGGCAGGATTGACGGTGTACACGCCCCGGAACCGGGGTTGCAGCGCAATGCGGAACTGGTGCTGGCCGATGGGCAGGCGGTCGAGGAAGACGCCTGTTTGGTGGCGCAGGTACTCGCGGTGGGTTTCGAGGGAATTGGTCGGGGCTGGGTCGCCGTAGGAACAGCCGGCCGGAATGGGCACTTCCAGCAGCACGTAGCGGGCCTCGACCTTGACATCAACGGTCACGAGCAGTTCGGCGGGCTGGCCGGCGCGTAGCACCACGCGGGTGCCGGTTTGCCCCGCCAACTCGGTACGCACCGTGAAGGCGGCAGAAACGGGCGCAGGCTTCGGGTTCCAGTGGTTTTGATAGGCGGTGGCGTAAATAGGCAGCAGGCCTTCCTTGTGCAAGATGAGCGGGCCCGAACTACTGGCCAGCTTGGCAGTGAAGGGAAACTGCGTCACGGTTTGGTTGAGGCCGCCGCTGAGCTGAGCCCGCGCAAACGTGGCCGGCTTGCCTGCCGCGAATAGGTCGGGGCCGATGGTTTCGAGTATTTCTGCCGCTTCGTAGGTGCTGGTCCAGTGGCCACCCCGGCGCAGGTTGAGCAGGCCCATGCGCAGGCGAACCAGCTCGGCCTCGTGCCCGCTGCTGGCGCGCAGGGCCCGATAGGCCAGCAGCGTAGTGCCCACGCGGTCGCGCAGCAAGTAGCCATAGTAGGAAGAAGCGTGCAGGGTGTCGCCGTACAGCACGCCGCCCAACTGGGTGGCCAGCCGGTAGCGGCGCAGCGTATCGAGTTGGTAGGGCAGGCCGAGTTGTTGGCGCAGCGCCACCAGCGCCAGGTAACGGTCGAGGGGCTGGCGACCCTTTTGGAGGCGGTCGAAGCGGCTCACGTACGTTTGGAAGTCAGCCGGGGCACCCAGGCGGTGAAGCAGGGCCAGCAGGCGAATGAGGTCGTCGGGCGCGCGGTAGGTGCTGTAGTAACTGGGCAGCGAGCGGCCTTGAAGGGTGGCCACCGTCGCGGCTTCGCTCAGGTGCTCGTCCAACTCGCGCAGCAGGTAGGCCTGCACCGGCGCGCGGTCGAACGCCACCTTGTAGCCGGCCTTTTCGGCTTCCAGTAGGGCCTCTAGTACGTGCGTGGTAGCCCAGGGGCTCACCGCCGAATTGGGCCAGGTACCCCACAGGTGCTCGGGCTTGTGCTGGCCGGCCAGTAGCTTTTTAACGAGAAAATTGATGGCCTTGTCGCCCCGGAACGGCAGCGCCTGCACCGCCCGGATGCGCCGTTCCAGCAGCAGCGCTTTCAGCTTAGAGGCGGCCTGCTCGTTGCAGAGGTAGGCGTAGCGTTGCAGGTGGTCGATTTCGGAGAGCAGCAGCGGCAGGGCGTCGCTTTCCAGGCGCACCGTTACCTCGCCCCAGGCCGGGTTGATGGGCAACTGCACCGTCGTATCGGCGGCCGCGAGGGTGGCGAAGGTGCCCACCCGCTCCAGGGTGCCGGCCGGCAACACCAGCAGGCTGCGCTGCTCCCCGTCTTGGTAGCCGGTGGGCTGGGCCAGTGCGAAGCTGAGGGTAACCGAGTCGGGCACCGTGGGCGAGGGCGCGGTGAAAGTGAGCGTATCAAGCGCCACGGGGCTAACCAGCCGGTTTTGCGTGCGCAGCACCTGTGCGCCGGCCCGGAAGGTGGTCGCGACCTGGACCGTGTCGAAGCCGTAGTTCAAGCTTTTGCCCAGCAGCTGGGTGCGGTCGCCCGCCACCAGGAAGCGGGGCGTGGCCAGTTCGGCCCGCAGTTGCTTGAAGGACCGCAGGCGGCCGGTGGCCTGGCCCACCCGGCCATGGTCGTCGGAGGCCAGCACGAAGCTGTCCCAACTGGTCACGTCGTCGGGCAGCACTACGTCGGTGCGGGCTTGGCCGCGGGCGTCGGTCACGAGCAAAGGGCGCCACCAGGCATAGTCGCGGAAATGGCTGCGCATGGCCAGGCGCGGGTCCTGGCCGGAGCCGGTGGTATCGGTGTTCTTTTTGGTGGTAATAAGCACCACGCCGTTGGCACCTTGGGAGCCATAAATACCAGAAGCCTGGGCGGCTTTCAAGATGTTCATGCTGGCAATGATAGCCGGGTCGAGGTCGGTCAGCAAGCCATTGAAGGGCAAGCCGTCGAGGATAATGAGTGGCTGGTTGCTGCCGGCAAGCGAGGAGTTGCCGCGGATTCTTACGGAGGGGGCGCCATTGATTTGCACACCGGCCACCCGGCCTTGCAAGGATACGGAGGATACGGAGGCGGTCATTGACTTTCGGCTCTGCATGCCATAGCCTGTCACGACCACCTCGTTTAACTGTTTTGTGTCAACTGTCAGCTTGACCACCAACGCACTTTGCCATTCCAGCGCAACGTTTTGGGTGGCATAGCCGATGTAGCTAAACGTGAGGGTGCTGCGCCCATCGGGTGGCACTTGCAGCAAAAAGCTCCCGTCGGCGCTAGTAGACACGCCGATGGTGGTGCCTTTCAGCAGCACGGTTACGCCGGGCAGGCCTTCTTCGCTGGCTCGGTCGAGGACCTGCCCGCGCACCGTGCGCCAATCGGGCCGAGGCGCAGCGGGCGTTTCGACCCGAATTTCGCGCCGGGCCGGCACATCGTCAGCCATGATAATGGGTCTTTTAATGGGGCGCCGCAGCCACAGTTGCTGGTTGATGCGGCGGCTGAGGCGGCCCGCCGGCACGCGGTCGGTGAGGCGGAGCTGGAAATAGGTCTGGCCGTTGGGCTTGATGAACACGTCCTCGGCAGGGGCCAGGCAGGAGCTGTCGGCCAGCAGCACGGCTACGCGGTAGCGGCCGGGCGCGAGGGCGTGAATCAGGCCGCTGCCGTGCGCCAGCCGCAGGAATTTGGGTTGGCCCGGCCGCGTGAGCAGCACGTAGCGCGGGGCCGCCAGCTCCGGGGTGGTTTTAGTCGGGCGCTCGGGCAGGCGCAGCTCCAGCCGGCCTTGGCCCAGGGGCGTGGTATAAGGCACCTCGAGCCGAGCGGTGAGATAGTCCGGCGTAGCGGCGGCCACCCAAGCGGGCTGGCGCTTAAAATCGGCTTCGGTGTAAGCAAAATCCTTCAGCGGAAGCCAACCGGAAGAAGCCGTGCCATTAAGCGGGCCCAGCTGACTGGGGTCCAGGCATTGCATCTTCAACAGGTTGCGCCCAAACGAGTACCGATACAGGGGCTCAAACACAAACTTGCGCCGCAGCCCATACGCGTCGCGCAGCAACACCGAGTCGGGCCGGAACGGGCCACTCACCACCGTGTTTCCAAAGTGCCCCGGCGTGAGGGGCCGCAACAGCTGGCCCTGCCGGAGCGTGGTGGCCGACGACAGCGAATTGTCCAGCACCATCACCGAGCGTTGCAGACCCAGCAGCTCGTCAGGCAACAACGCTGCTTTGCGCTTTTCCACGCTCATCTCGGCGCAGGGGCGGTTTACGTCGATGCTCAGGGTGAGCTTGTGCAGGGGGCGCAGGTACACGCCGTGTAGCGTTACCAGGCGGTTGGCGGTGCGCACGCTTAGCGTGTGGAGGCCTCCGTCGGCCACCGCCGTGTAGGGGGCGTTGCGGTTGAGGTCGTAGATGTAGCTGGGCTGACCGTCGACGTACAAGGCCACCGGGGGCTGCACCCGGCCCGAGTCGACCAGAAAAACGGCCACCTGCGTGAGCCCGCCCGGCGCCGGCCGGTATTCGTGAAAGAAGCCGCTCTCCGGGTATAAAAACTTATAAAAAGCCAGCGAATCGAGCCCGAGTACGCCGCGCCAGCGGTTCCACGCCAGGAGCTGCTGCCCCGAGGAGCCATCGAAGTCATCGCCCAGCTCGAAGCGCCGCCGCGACTGGCGGCCCTGCACCGGGCGGCTCGTCCGCAGCACCGGCAGCTTGGGCGCGGCGGCCTGCCCAAACTTGCTGGTGTAGGCGTAGCTCGTGAGGTCGGCGTTGGGCACGGGGCGGCCGCGCTCGTCCGTGACGGCGTAGCGCAGGCTGATTTTCTGGCCGGGGTAGGCCACGGCGGGATGCTCGGCACTGACGACCAATTGGGGCGCGGGCAGAGCCATGGTGAATTCGGCCGTGCGCATTTCGGTGCCCCACCAGTAGTGCAGCGAGGCGTACCACGGCTGGCTGCCAGCGTGGGGCACGGCCAGGCGCAGGTCGGAACCATAGCCGCGGCAGCGCAGGCGGTTGCCCTGGTAGATGTAGTACCAGAAACGGAGTTGGCGCGGGTTGCTCACGGCCAGCACCAGCGAGTCGCCCTGGCGGTCGGAAAGCAGGCTGAGCTCGGCGTTGCGCTCGTCGATTTCGAGGCTGGCCTTGCGCCCTTGCTCGTCGCGCAGCTCGTAATAGTCGGCTTGCCCATTCACTTTTACCGCGTGCGGCAGCGGCACGGGGCCGCGAAACAGCCAGCCGCTGCCCAAGGCGTTGTCCGTAGAAATGTCAAGCGTGGCCCGGTGGGGCTGGCTCTTGCCCAGGTGCCGGTATTCGAGGTGCACCGAGTCGCCGCGCAGCTCCAGGCGCAGTTCGCCGGGGTCGTGGCGGAAATCGACGGTGGTGCTTTCGCTGCGGCGCTCGTTGTCGGAAGTGAGGAAGGTGGCTTGCACGTGGTAGCGAAAGTCCACGTCGGGCAGCGCGGCGCTGGGCAGGTCGAGGCGGGTTTCGCCCAGCGCATCGAGGGGCTGGCGCTTGGTCCAGAGCGTGTCGGGCATGAAGAGCTGGCGGCGCGGCAGTGGGCCCGGTGCCCCGGCGGGCGTCACGCTCAGGCGTAGCCGGGCATCGAGCAGGTTGATGTCGTTGGCGTCGGCGCCGCGCAGGAAAATGGCCTGGGCCTGGCCGGTATGTTGCGTTTTCTCGCCCACGCGCAGCGTGTAATGGCTGTTCTTAAGCTCATAGTCTTCGAGCCGAAACTGGCCGCTGGCCAGCACGCGTTGGCGACGGTCCTGCAGCCGGAACCCCACGTAGGTATCGGGCCGTAGGCCCAGCGTATCGGTCAGGGGCAGGGTGTACTGGTAGCTGCCGGGCCGTGTGGGCCGCAGCGTGGCAATGCGCTTGCCGGCCTGCTCCTCGCCTTGGGAGCTGCCCAGCCAGAGGGTGAGGGGGCGGCGGTAGGGACGGCCGTTGGCTTTGCGCAGCACCCGCGCTTTCAGGCGCAGGGTGTCGCCGGTGGGGCGGTAGCGGGGCTGGCTGGTGGCCACGTAATTGGTCCAGCGGCGGTCTTCTTGCGGTCGGTCGTGGTCGCGGGGGCCTTCGCGGCGCTCCCGGCGCTCGTCGCGCACGTCTTCGTTGAAGGGGGCGCGCACCAGGCCCACCAGTCCCGTCGATACGCCGGAAGCGTGGCGCAGGTCGTTCACTAGGTTTCGCACGGGCCTAGACAGGTAGCCCAGCGGGAAGCCGTACACCATCCGCTGGTAGGCCCGCCGCAGCCACTGGCCCTGCGGCCGGTAGCGCTCGCCTTCCTCCGGAAACTTCTGGTCGAGCGCGTGGAAGGTGGTGCGCCCGCGTTGCGTCACGGCCACCAAGCCTTCCTTGCTTCGGCCCGTGCGCCGGTAGGTGTGGGTGGCGGTGTCGAAGGGGAGGGGCTTGCCCGCCAAGGCCACTTGCGCGTCGGGCAGCAGCCGGCCCAGCGAGTCGCGTACCACCAAGCTCACGTCCACTTGGTTGTCGACTACCACTACTTCGCGGTCGGTTTCGGTGCGCAGCGAGTACACCAGCTGGGCGCCTTCGGTGTGGGCCACCAGGTAGTAGCCCAGCGGCAGCCGGCGCCTCGATGGCTTACCCGACGGAAACGAGTCGGCTACCTGCGTGAAAAATGCCGGCCGCGCCGCGTTCATGCCACGCTCGTAGAGCGTGCGTGCCTGCTCGTCGGTGATGCGGAAAACCTTGGTGAGGTAGCTCGTTTGCCGGGCTTGTGCCACCGGCTGCTGGGCAAGAGCGGGGCGCCACAGGAGCAAGAACAGGGCAGCGAAGAGTAGGAGAGGGCGCATAGGCGGCGTGGCAGTAAGGATATCCTCCCTGATGCTGGCGGCCCGCGAAATGCATATGCTTGTTTTTTTATTGTGATTCAGAAAAGGTCATGGAACCTGTTTAGGAAGTCGGTTCCGCCCGGTCCGACGCCCGAGGCGTCCGACCGGTTGCCGTCCGCGCCGCCTGGGCCGCCTCCCCGTCACCTTTCAACGACAACCGGTCCGACGCCTCGGGCGTCGGACCGGCAAGCGACATTCTGCCCAAACCGCTTTATTGTCATTAAAAAAACCACCGCGAGAGCATACTCGGGTGGCTTTTTTACTGGCAGCAATCGATTAACTGCTTCTCTTGAGTAAAGGAGGCCTAATGCGAATGTTGGGAAGAAGCCGCTTAAAACTGCTTGCCAGTAGCGCCTGCCCAACTGCAGCGGCTTTACTTCAGATTGGTGTTGCGCTTGTTCAAGCGCGTCACCTGGCCTGCCCGCTTGCCGCTCTTTTTGATGCGTGCCGTGCTGGAGCGCTCCAGCACCAGCCGCGGCAAGCTGCAGTCATCCAGTGGTATTTCCTGGGTGTTGTAGCCGGCGGCTTGCACGGTGAGCACCTGGCCCTGGTACACGGTTTCGGTCAGGTCAAAATGCCCATCGGAGTTGGTGACGTACACCTGATGAGTCCCCTTAATGAGGACGGTGGCACCGACCAAAGGACGACCGTTGGCTTCAAAAATCTCACCGCTGAGCGGCGCGCAAGCCAACTTCATTCGCCCACTGGCTTCGGCCTCAGCGGGCCGCGCGGACAATGCAATTTGGTCCTGGGTTTTGGCGGCAGTGGTAGAAGCACCAGCCGTTTGGGCAGCTCCCGAGCGTGCAACACACACACACCCAAAAGCAGCAGCGAGGAAAACTAAACGCATAGAAAAGGAAAAAGGCCGTAGAAGGCGGTTGTGAACCAACTCTTTTGCAATCTAACCGATTATTCCGCATAACACGAACAGCGGTGCCCAGAAGTTTCGTTGCCGCCGCCGAATGCGGACTAACCAGCCCGGGTAGCCAACTGACGCGGTTTTTATTTGTCCACAGGTGCAGCGTTCAGGCTGTGTTCCCTCGTGCGGCCTTAAGTTGCCTGCTCAATGTTGAGCTATGCTTCGTTTCAGTCCTTTCAGTAGTCTTTCCTTGCGACTTTCTTGGTCTTTTGCGCTCGCTGCAGCCGGGTTCGGCCTGCTGCTGGTGCCGGTTGCAGCTTCGGCCCAAGGCTTGGTTGCGTTTCCGGGCGCCGAAGGAGCCGGGCGTTTCACTACCGGCGGACGCGGTTCGGCCGCGGCGCCCACCGCCGTGTTCGAGGTCACGAACCTGAACGACGACAACAAGCCGGGCAGCCTGCGCTACGCCTTGAGCCGGCCGGCGGTGGCCCGCGCGGTGGTGTTTCGGGTGTCGGGCACCATCCATTTGGCTTCGCCGCTGGAAATCAAACAACCCAACACCACCCTGGCCGGCCAAACCGCTCCCGGCGACGGCATTTGCCTCGCCGACTACCCGGTGTCGGTGAAGGCCAACAACGTCATCGTGCGCTTTCTGCGCTTCCGAATGGGCGACAAAAACCAGAACCAAGGCCAAAAGCCCGGCGCAGGGGGCGACGACGCTTTCGGCGGGACGCGCAACAAGCACCTCGTCGTCGACCACTGCTCGATGAGCTGGAGCACCGACGAGGCCCTGTCGGTGTACGAGGGCGACAGCACCACCCTGCAGTGGAACCTCATTGCCGAGCCGCTGAATTACTCCTACCATTTCGAAACGGGCGACACCGATTTTGAGCGCCACGGGTTTGGGGGCATCTGGGGCGGGCAGCGCGCCTCGTTTCACCACAACCTGTTTGCGCATTGCAAAAACCGGACGCCCCGCTTCAACGGCAGCCGCTACACGCACCCGGCGGGTTTCGAAAACTGCGATTTCAGCAACAACGTCATTTACAACTGGGGCGACAACAACGTGTACGCCGGCGAGGGCGGCAACTACAACATCGTCAACAACTACTACAAGCCCGGCCCCAGCACCGACCCCAAAGTGCGGGCCCGCGTGCTGAATCCGTACAAGATTGACAAAGACCCGGGCCGCCTGCCCTACGGCAAGTTTTACGTGGCCGGCAACTACGTGGCGGGGGCTCCGGCCGTCACGGCCCGCAACTGGCGCGGCGTAACCATGAACGGCGGCACAGCGGCCGATACCGTGCTTTCAAAGGTTGAAAAACCCTTCGCCCTGGGGCCGATAACCCTGCAGCCGGCACCCGAAGCCTACGAAGCGGTGCTGCGGGGGGCCGGCGCCACGGGCCCGCGCCGCGACACGCTCGACCAGCGCATTGTGCGGGAGGTGCGCGCTGGCGCCGGCACCATCATCGACGTGCAGGGGCACTACCCGCACGGCACGCCCTACAGCGTCACGAAGCGGGCCTGGCCGGTGCTCAAGTCCGCGCCGGCGCCCACTGATACCGACCACGACGGCATGCCCGACGCCTGGGAGAAAAAGAACGACCTGAACCCGACCAACGCCGCCGACCGCGCCCTGTTTGCCACCGACGGCTACACCAACCTGGAGAGCTACCTCAACAGCTTGGTGCCGGCCGCCGATGCCCCGAAAGGCCCCAAATAAACATGCTGAGCAGGCGCCGTGGGGCTTACATGCAGGCTTCCACAAACACGATGCGATTGCCGAAGGGGTCGGTGACTTCCGTTTGCACCACTTTGTCGCTCCAATTGGTCTTTTTCAGCTCGGGGCACACAAAGGGCTGTTTTTTCTGCGCCAAAAAGTGCTGGTAGGTGAGGAGCCCTTTCATTTCGGCTATGGCTTTGGCGCCGGGGCAGCAGTCGTTGACGTAGCTGCTGAGGTGAAGAATGATGTCGCCCCGCGACACTTGTAAGTATATGCCTTTGGAGCCCCGGTCTTCCCAATCAATCTTAAACCCCAGCCAATCGAGGTAAAAGTCACGCGCTTGTTGGTAATCTGAAATCTGAAAGATGGGGGTTATCATAATAAAATATTCTTCTTAGCGATGTGGGTTATAAAGCTACAATTGATTGTGATACTGAGGTTAATATACAGATAATAGATTGTTTATGGATTATGCCGACGTGGTTGAACGGCGCGTAGGCGAAGGCGCCTTCCAGCCAAACGGGCCCCTTTCGCGCGTGCAACCGGGGCCCGTTTGGCTGGAAGAAGCTCCTAGTTATTTCTTAAACACCTCGTTCAACACCCCGGCCAGCCGAATACCCGCCTTCAGAATCTGCTGCTGGGCGGTGGGGCCGAAAGCCGGGTAGAAATGATAATCGAACTTTGGCGTAGCCGTCGCAGCCGCATAAATGGGCGTGCAGTGCTGGTAAGATTCAAACAGCCAAGTGGTCACGTCGTCTTTCTGCCACTGCTTGATTTGGGCCGGCGTGGCGTGGTCGTAGGTCGCGGCCATTTCTGAATAGGTAAAACCCGGGTATTCCACCAAGTCGCCGTCCCAGATGCTGTGGAGGTTGGTGTCGCGCCCGCGCCAGCTCACCACGATGCTGTTGCCGCCGCGGTCTTCGGCGTGGCCCACGTGCAGGGGTTGGTGCACGTCGCCCACCAGATGCACCAGAAATTTCAAGGCGAAAAGCCGCTCCTGCGGGGTTTTGCTGGCGTCTTTGAGGTCGCGCTGCACTTGCAGCAGGGCGGTGTAGGCGTCGGTGGGTGTGGCGGGGGCGGGCGTGGCCGTCAGCTGGCGCACGAAGGCGGGGAAGTCCAGGCCGCTGGCCACGTTGAGGTAGTGCCAGGGCCCGGTGCTGCTGTACTGCGGGTCCGACCGGATTTCATCGGGCCAGGTGCTGACCAACGGCAGGGTTTCCTGGCCCAGCAAGCGGGCAGTTTCGCGCTTGGCAGCGGCCGAGAGGTGGTTTTCCGCAATGCGGGCCACGGCCCGGTGGCCCACCACGCCCCAGGCCAACACGCTAAACGGAGCACACAACAGTGCCAGGGTGGCAACACTTTTTGAAAACATACAACAGGAATGAGAATGGGCGCCTGAGCGCGGCTTGAAATAGGTTGCGGCGGAAATAGCACGCAAAGCTACGGCAACTGCCTGTGAGGCCACGGTTAGCCGGCGTTATCAAACCATTGGCCTTGAGTTGAAATGGCTAAATAATACAACACCCCTTCTTGACCCAGCACACCACCCAAACCAGGGTGCACGTCATTCAACAGCCGCTGGTGGCCACGTTTGACGATATCGGCTCAGCTTACGTATGGTTACAGCAGCAACCCCGGTTGAACCAATAGGCCATTGCCGCGCCGGGGAAGCTGCGAGCCAGACTTTGCCTGCTGCCCATGTACACCAACCCCATCCTCGACGATAATTTCCCGGACCCCACCATCATTCGCGCCACCGATGGCTGGTACTACGCCTACGGCACCCAAACCAAGCGGGCCGGCGTCATTATCAATTTGCAAGTAGCCCGGTCGCAGGATTTGGTGGCGTGGGAATACCTCGGCGAGGCCCTGCCCAACAAACCCAACTGGGCCACCGACAGCCAAAAAATCTGGGCGCCGCACGTGAGCGAGCACCACGGGCGGTTCTTCCTGTACTACTCGGCCCGGCCCACCGGCGCCGACTACCTGAGTCTGGCCGTCGCGGTAGCCGACGCCCCCGGCGGCCCGTTTGTAGACAGCGGCCAGCCCCTGCTGCCCGGCCCAGGCTTCACCTGCATCGACCCCATGGCCTTCGACGACCCCGCCACGGGGCAGCGGCTCCTGTATTGGGGGTCGGGCTTCGGGCCCATCTGGGTGCGCGAGCTGGCCGCCGACCGGCTTAGCTTCCGCCCCGACAGCGTGGCGCAGGCCGTAGTGCACCCCACCGTGTCGGACGATGACGAAGACTACCACCGGCTGGTGGAAGCGGCCTGGGTGCACTACCGCGACGGCTGGTACTACCTCTTTTTTTCGGGCGATAACTGCTGCGGCGCCAACGCGCACTACGCCGTGCTGGTGGCCCGCGCCCGCCACGCCACCGGCCCGTTCGAAACCTACGCCGCGGCCACGGCAAACCCGCGCACCGCCCTGCTCGCCGCCAACGCCCACTGGCGCGCGCCCGGCCACAACTGCGTGGTGACCGACGCCGCCGGGCAGGACTGGCTGGCCTACCATGCCATCGACCCACGCCAGCCCACCTTCGACGCCATCGACGACTCCGAGGGCTACTCCCGCCGAGTCCTGCTCCTCGACAGGGTGGAGTATACCGACGGCTGGCCCGTGGTGCAGGGCAACTCGCCGTCGTGGCAGCCCCAGCCCGCGCCCATTGCTACCCCAGCCCAGCCGTAGCGTCGGCTATGCGTCATCGGCCCTGGTTTGCAGTCCTTGGCAGAGCCATTCTCCGTATCTTGGGCAGCGCCCATCTGCGCTCAATTTTGCCTATGCTATCCGTGTTACCTTTTTTTCAAGTAGTGGGCCGCCGGTTGGGCTTGGCCCTGATGGTGGGACTGAGCAGTGCAGCCCTGGCCCAGGCGCAGGTGCCAGAGCTGCGCTGCCTGATGCTGCCCATTGAGCCCGCGCGCCGAGCGCAACAGTCGGCCTTGGTGGTCGAAGCGCAGGTGCTCGACGCCCAAAGCTTCTGGGACGAGGGCCACGGCCGCTTGTTTACCCGGCACCGGCTGCGCGTGTTTTCCCTCCTGAAAGGACAAGTGGCCGACACCGCCGCCCTCGCCGTCATCACCGAAGGCGGCCGGCTGGGCCTCGACCAGCAACTCCTGACCAACACCTTGCGCCTCACCCCCGGCCAGCAGGGCGTTTTCTTTCTGGCCGCGGCGCCCTGGCCCGGTTTGCCAACGCTCAGTGGCCGTGCCTGGACACCTTTTGGCAGCGAGCAAGGCTTTATCGAGTTTAATCCAACCGAGCGCACCGCCAGCGAGCCCTTTCGGGTTTACCCGGCAATCAATGCCGCTTTTTACCAGGAAATAACCAAGCTCACTGGCCAGCCGCGGCGGGTGCTACAGGCCAATCCGGCGTTGGTGGCCCAAGCGCCGGCCCCTAAAAACAAGACGCTGGCGCCCACCATTTCCAGCTTCACGCCTCAGCGGTTGGCAGCCGGCGTAGGCGCGGTGCTCACCATCAACGGCGACGGGTTTGGGAATGCCCGGGGCACTGGCTTTGTGGAGTTCCGCAACGCCGACGACGGCGGCGTAACCCGCGTAAAAGCCCGCGAAGACGACTACGTGAGCTGGACCAACACGCGCATTCAAGTGCGGGTGCCGTCGGCGGCCAGCGGCGGGCAGCCCGTGAGCAGCGGCCGTCCCGCGGGCTCCGGCCCGGTGCGCGTGACCGGCCCCGACGGCCTGACGGCGGAAACCACCACCAGCCTCACCGTGGTGTACGCCCTAACCAACGTGGAAAGCACCGATGGCACCATCCTGCAGCGGCCCAACCACGTGGCCCAAAACCCCAGCGGGGGCATCACCTTCCGCTCCGGGCCCAATTTCGGCGCTAATGCCGCCGCCACCGCCGCCTTCCAGCGGGCCCTCGCCACGTGGCGCTGCCAAACGGGCATGAACTGGGAAACAGGCGCTCCCAACACCACCAACGCCATCGCCGACGACGGCCAGAACGTCGTCGCATTCGACGCGGGCGCCGACCTGCCGACGCAGGTGCTGGGCCGCACCAGCAGCTACTACCGCGGCTGCTACGCGCCCAATGGCGAGGTTATTTTCTGGGTGAAAGAGCTGGACATGCAGTTTGATGACGGGGCCGTATTTCAGTTCGGCCCGGCCCCGGCCATCGGCGCCCTCAACCAAATCGACTTCGAGACGGTGGCCGTGCACGAACTCGGCCACGCCCAGCAGCTCAGCCACCTCAACCTGCCCGGCGCCGTGATGCATTTCGCCATTGGGCGGGGACAAAACACGCGCACGCTGAACCCGACCAGCGACGTGGCCGGCGGGCGGCAGGTGCTGCGGGCCCGCAGCTTCCGCAACTTGGGCTGCGGCGGGCCCGCCTTGCTGCCTGCCCCACTCACCGCCTATTCGGCCCAATACACGGCCGGCGTAGGCGTGGCCCTAAATTGGACCACGCGCAACGAGTGCTTCCTGGGCAGCTTCGTAGTGGAGCGGAGCCTGAACCGGGACACCACCACCTGGGTGCGGCTTGGCACGGTGGCCACCCGCCCTCCGGGCTCGCAGTACCAGTACACCGATACCGAAACGCCCGGCGGCCTGGTGTACTACCGCCTGCGGTTGGTACGCCCCGACGGCTCGCTCGACAACGTCGCGCCCACGTTGCTTTCCACCGAGGCCACCACGGCCGCTGTTTCGGTCTTCCCGAATCCGGTGCCGGCCGGTGCCGAGGCGCTCAACCTACAATATCCCTCGGCCACCGAAGGCCCGGTGCTGTTCCGTTTCTACGACTCGGTGGGCCGCCGCATTCGGGGCGTCACCCTCAACGTGGCGTCGGGCCTCAACGTGCTTCCCTTGCCCGTGGGAGGGCTGCGGCCGGGGCTGTACATTCTGCGGTGGCTGGATGCGCAGGGCAAAACCGGCAGCTACACATTCGTCCGCCTGTAGCGCCATCACCTTTTAGCACACTTGCCTGTGTCGCTCAGTCCCATCGTTCTCAGCATTCCCATCTACTTCGTCCTGATTGGGGTGGAGTTGCTGGCCGAGCGGTGGCAGCACACCCACCGGTACCGCTTCGCCGATGCCCTTACCAACATCAGCTGCGGCATGACGTCGCAAGTAGCGGGGGTGTTCATGCGCGTGGTGGGGGTAGGCGCCTACGCTTTTGTGTACGAGCATTTCGCCTTCCTCCACATCAAGCAGAGTTGGACGGCCGGCATCTTGCTCTTCGTACTGGCCGATTTGGGCTATTACTGGGCCCATCGCCTCAGCCACCAGATAAACTTGTTTTGGGGCGGCCACGTGGTGCACCACCAAAGCGAAGACTACAACCTGAGCGTGGCCCTGCGCCAAAGCTCGCTGCAAAGCCTGTTCACCTTTTTTGTGTACTTGCCCCTGGCCGTCATCGGATTCGAGCCGGTGTTTTTCGTCTACATCTCGGCCCTCGTCACGCTCTACCAGTTTTGGATTCACACCGAATTCATTGGCCGTTTGGGCCCGCTGGAATGGGTGCTGAACACGCCTTCGCACCACCGCGTGCACCACGGCCGCAACCCGCGCTACATCGACAAGAACTACGCCGGCGCCCTCATCGTTTGGGACCGGCTTTTTGGCACCTTTGAGCCCGAAACCGAGCGCCCCGTCTACGGCATCACTGTGCCGCTGCAGTCCTGGAACCCGCTGTGGGCCAACGTGAGCCACTACCCGGCTTTGTGGCGGCAGGTCCAGGCCACGCCCGGCCTAGCCAACCGGCTGCGGGTGGTGTTTGGCCGCCCCGGCTGGCGGCCTGCAGAACAGGGTGGACCCCTGGAAATTCCGCCCGTGGCCGAAGACACCTACCGCAAGTACCAGCCCACGCCTGCGCGCGGCGTGCCGGGCTACGTGCTGGCGCAATACGTGGTGCTGGTGGGCGTGGCCGCCTTGTTCGTGTTCACGCAGAAGAGCATGCCGCCCGCCACGCGCTACCTCCTGGCCGGCTGGATAGCCGCCGGCGTGGTGGCCGGCGGGGGACTGCTCGAAAACCGCAGCTGGGCCTGGCAACTCGAAGTCCCCCGACTGCTTGCGTCGTTGGCCCTGTTGGTGGCCCTGCTGTGGGAAAGCAGTTTCCTGCTGTGGGCCGGCGCCCTGGGCGGAATGTTTGTGCTGGCTTCGGTGGCGTGGTGCTACAAGCTGCGCCCCGTGGCCGGAGCCGCTGCCAACGCGGCCTCGGGTGCCACGGCGTAGCTAGCCAGCTGCCCTTCGTCGAGGTTGCCGTTGAACCACTCGTCCTCGATGGTGGCGCCCAGCTTTTTGTAGAAGCTGATGGCGGATTCGTTCCATTCAAGCACTTGCCACTTCAGCCGGATGGCCCCGGTGGCGCGGGCTTCGGCCACCACGGCATCGAACAGCAGCTTGCCGAGCCCACCCCGGCGGGCCGACTCGGTGACCACCAAGTCTTCGAGGTAAAGCATGCGGCCTTTCCAGGTAGAGTAAGCGGTATAGAAAAGCGCCAGGCCGACGATTTCGGAGGCGGTGTTTTCGAGTACAAAAAAACTGAAAATTGGCGCGGGGCCAAACCCGTCGCGCTGCATGGCCGCCAGCGTGTTGGTCACGGCCTCAGGGGCGCGCTCGTATTCGGCCAGCTCCTGAATGAGGGCCAATACCTGCGGCAAGTCGGCTTCCACGCCCCGGCGTAGCACAATGTTGTTTTCCATATTACAGCGGGCCACCCGGGCGGCACAAAAAAGAAATTAGGCCGCCACCGCCTCAGCAGCAACGGCCTAATGAATAAACCTGGAGGAGAAACGCGAAAACGCGCGAATTACATTTGGGGCTGCATTCTCTTGATGTCTTCCGTCGCGTTCACCGAGTTCAGCTCCCGGTATTGCTCGGGCTGCTGAGCGCCTTTGGTGGTGTCGGGCGCGGCGGGCAGGGGCGGCAGCGTGGCGGTCGGAATATCATCATCGCCTGCGTCTACAGAAGGGCCGCACGAAGGCAGCGTGAACGACAACAGAGCAGCGGCCAGCAGGCCAGGAAGAAGCGTTTTTTTCATGTGTGGGAAAACGAATACGGGCGCAAGTTACGCACGCTCGGTTGGTTGCGGTACGAAAAAAATGCGCAAGGGGCTGGAAACGGCGGCCGGTGAAATGGCTGCATATTTGCCGGCCCATGGGCGTTTCTCTTTCCGTCGTCGTCATCACCTTCAATGAAGAAGCCAACATTGCCCGCTGCCTGCAGGCGCTGGGCAACGTGGCCGACGACGTGCTGGTGGTGGATTCTTTTTCCACGGATGCCACCGTCGAAATCTGCCGGCAGCACGGCGCCCGCGTCATTCAGCACGCCTTCGTGGGGTATGTGGAGCAGAAGAACTACGCCACCGGCCAGGCCAAATTCGACCACGTCCTGCAGCTCGACGCCGACGAGGTGCTGACCGACGAGCTGCGCCAGTCCATCTCGGCGGCTAAGCAGAATTGGCAGCACGCCGCCTATTCCCTGGCCCGCCTCACCAACTACTGCGGCCACTGGGTGCGCCACGGCGGCTGGTACCCTGACCGCAAGCTGCGCCTCTACGACCGCCGCCTCGGCCGCTGGACGGGGCTGCTGCTGCACGAGCGCTACGAGGTCGACCCAGCCCAGACCACGGGCGACCTTCGCGGCGACGCCCTGCACTACAGCTACCCTTCCATAGCGCAGCACGTGAGCCAACTCAACAAGTTCACGAGCATCACGGCCCAGGAGCTGGCCTTGCGGGGCAAAACAAACGTCAACGTGTTTCACTTGCTTCTAAAGCCGCTCTGGAAGTTTGTGCACGGGTACTTCTTCCGGTTGGGCTTCCTCGATGGGTTTGCCGGGCTGTGCATTGCCGGCGTCTCGGCTTGGGGCGTATTTCTGAAATTCGCCAAGCTGAAAACCCGCACCCAGCACGCCAAAGCATGAGCCCCGAAACGCGCCAAACCTTCCTCGTGTCCCGTACCGATGCCATCGGGGACGTGGTCCTGACCCTGCCGGTTTGTGGGCGGCTCAAGCAGCTGTTTCCGGGCTGCCGCGTGGTGCTCA
Organism: Hymenobacter sp.; assembly: GCF_036388155.1. NCBI lineage: Bacteria > Pseudomonadati > Bacteroidota > Cytophagia > Cytophagales > Hymenobacteraceae > Hymenobacter > Hymenobacter sp. The sequence goes on from NZ_DASVSI010000151.1 coordinate 19,656, forward strand.
TTGGGCGCACCTACACCGCGCCAGTGGCCGCCGCATGTCCGTGGGTTGATGATTTCCTGAATTTGGATGAACTGCTGCCGCAGGCGGGCGCGGCTCAGGTAGCAGCCCTGCGCGCATACGAGGCCGCGGCCATCGTTCACGTTTTCCCCAACACAACGCTGGCCCGGCTGGCCCAAAAAGCGGGCATTCCCATTCGCATCGGCACGCGCAACCGGTGGCGGCACTGGCTCACCTGCAACCGCTTGGTGGCCCTGAGCCGGCGCCATTCCACGTTCCACGAGGCCCAGCTGAACCTGAAGCTGCTGCAACCGCTGGGCAAGCAGCCCGAGTTTTCGCTAGCACAGGTCGGCCAATTGGTTCGGCTCGTGCCCACCGAGCCGCTGGCGCAACAATGGGCGGGGCAATTGGCCGCCCGCCCACCCGGTCAGCTCAGCGTCATCCTGCATCCGCGCAGCCGGGGCAGCGCCCGCGAATGGGGCCTCGACCATTTCGGACAGCTCGCCCAGCTGCTGCATCAGGCCGGGCACCGCGTGTTCATCACCGGCACCGCGGCCGAAGGGGAAGAGCTGGCGGATTGGCTCGCCCAGCACGCCGCCTACATAACTGCTGACTTTACCGGGCAGCTCAGCCTACCACAATTCCTGGCCTTCATTGCTGCGACCGATGGCCTAGTAGCCGGCAGCACCGGCCCGCTGCACCTGGCCGCCGCGTTGGGGCGGCACGCGCTGGGCTTGTACCCGCCCATTCGCCCCATGCACCCGGGGCGGTGGGCACCCCTGGGGCCGCACGCCGAATACCTGGTGTTCAACAAGCCCAATTGCGAAGAATGCCGGACCCAGCCCACGGCGTGCACGTGCATTCGTGCCCTCGCGCCCGTGGAAGTAGCCACGCGTGTGCTGGCCTGGCAACCCCTGCCCCAAGCCGAAAAGGCGCCCCCAAACAATGGCTAATTCTCGTGGTTTGGCTTTGGCCCATCAGCTGCAGTGCAACCTACCCGGCGCTGCTATCCGTACATCGGGCAGTGCCGCACTCGCCAAACACGGTTCCGTCTGCTGGTTTCTGCGCAAAAAGTGCAGCTTTTTTCACAGCCAGGCGTAAGTAACCGATTGGCGAACGGCCCAGCCATCGAGGCAACCGCCCACCGGTCGTCATCGAGTAGTAGGTTTAAGCAAATTTGTCTCAATCCCTCATTATTTCGTAGGTTTCGACCCACAATTTCCCCCGCCCACCTGTATGAGCGACTCTCCCGAACGGGTTAAACTGAGCAAAGAGGAAAAAGACCGGCGCTTTCAGGCCGAGCTCATGCCCGTGCTCGACCCGCTCTACAACTTTGCCTATCGCCTCACCCTGGACGAGGACGATGCCAACGACTTGGTGCAGGAAACCTACCTCAAGGCGTATCGCTTTTTCGAGTACTTCGAGCCCGGCACCAACGCCAAGGCGTGGCTCTTTCGCATTCTTAAGAATTCGTTCATCAACGACTTCCGCAAGAAGAGCAAACAGCCCGCTAAAGTTGATTACAGCGAGATTGAGGGCTATTACAACCCCGACGACGTGGAGGCGGAGGGCGAAGTGGGCGCTTCGTCGTCCGACATGCGGCAGCAGTCGGCCCGCGACTTGATTGGCGACGAAGTAGCTAGTGCGCTAAATTCTTTGCCCGTTGATTTTCGCACCGTCATCATCCTCTGCGACCTCGAGGGCTTTACCTACGAGGAAATGGCTAAAGTGCTTGATATTCCGATTGGTACGGTGCGCTCTAGGCTCCACCGTGCTCGCAATTTTTTGAAAGATAAGCTGGAGCGGTATGCTCAGTCAATGGGATATGGCAATGATGCAATAGACGACGAAACGGAACTAACAGAAGAGGAAAATAATTAACCCTCCCAGCAAGAGCACGCAATGGATGGCTCTGCACGTCGTTGTCTTTCACCCCTTTCCCGCATTTTCAATTATGAACCCATCTGCTACTACAAAAACCAACATGTCGGCCCCCGCTACCGTCATTCCCGATAACGGCACCGACTGCGAACGCGTGAATACTGTATTAGACCAACTCATCGAAGGCCAGCCCGTGACGATGGAGGACGAAGACTACCTCTACGACCACGCCACCGACTGCTCGCCCTGCTTTGACGACATCAAAAAGCAGCAAGTTTTCATCGGTTTTTTGAACCAGCAGGTGACCCGTCGTTCCAGCCCGTCTACCTTGCAGCAGGCCATTTTGGCCCGTGTGGGCGCCGTAATGGCCTAATTCCCGGCACTACTGGCTAGCTTTGCGCGATGCAAGGCAAAATCATTGTGTTTTCGGCGCCGTCGGGTGCTGGCAAAACAACCATTGTGCACCGGCTCATGGAGCGGGTGCCGGAGCTGAGCTTTTCCATTTCGGCCTGCACCCGCGACCGTCGCGGCCGGGCCGAAGAGAACGGCAAAGACTACTACTTCATTTCGGCAGAGGAATTTCAGGACAAGATTCGTCACGATGAATTCGTGGAGTGGGAAGAGGTCTACGAAGGCGCTTTCTACGGCACGCTCAAGTCCGAAATCGAACGCATCTGGGACAGCGGCAAGCACGCCATTCTGGATGTGGACGTGAAAGGCGGCCTCAGCATCAAGGACTTTTATAAAGACCGGGCGCTGGCCATTTTCGTCCGTCCGCCGTCCATTGAAGTCCTCGAGCAGCGCTTGCAGGCGCGGGCCACCGATTCGCAATCCAGCATTTCCTCCCGGGTCTACAAGGCGAAGTTTGAATTGGCTTTCGAAGACCGGTTCGACGTGACCGTGGTCAACGACAACCTCGACGAAGCCAGCAACCAGGCCGAGAAGTTGGTCCGCCAGTTCATCAGCGCCGAGGTCGCTTTGGTATGAGCGGCCCGCGGGTAGGCTTGTTGTTTGGCTCGTTCAACCCCGTGCACGTCGGCCACCTGATTCTGGCCGAGCACTTCGCCACGCGCACCGATTTGGCGGAGGTCTGGCTAGTGGTCACGCCGCACAATCCGTTCAAGGCCGTCGCCGACCTGCTGCCCGACACCGAGCGCCTGCGCCTCGTGGAACTGGCCTTGGCTGGCAACCCGCATCTGCGCGCCGAAGCCATCGAGTTCGGCTTGCCGCGGCCCAGCTACACCATTGCCACGCTCGATGCTCTGCGGCAGCGCCATCCACACCACGATTTCGTGTTGCTGATGGGTTCCGATAACGTGCCCGGCTTGCCCCGTTGGCAGGAGTCGGCGCGCCTATTGTCTGAAGTTGATATTTACGTCTACCCACGCCCCGGTTACGACTTGCCGAGCCTAGAAGAATTTCCCCGTGTAAAGCTGATGAATGCGCCACTGCTGGACATTTCGGCCACCTACATCCGCGAAAGCCTGTGCGCCGGCCGTAGCATCCGCTACCTGGTGCCCGCCGCCGTAGAAGAAGTCCTTCAGCCTCCGCGGGCCTCCGTATAATCCCCTGCGGAGCTGCGCGAGAAATATTACCCATAAAAAAGCCCGACAAGTAATTGCCGGGCTTTTTCATTCACAGACTGACCAAATCAGATGGTCATAATTTCCGTTTCCTTTTTGCTGAGCGTCTTCTCAACCTCAGCAATGTAAGTATCGGTGGTCTTCTGCACTTTTTCTTCGGCCGATTTGATGGCGTCTTCCGAAGCACCCTCTTTCAGCAGCTTCCGCAGGGCTTCGTTCACATCCTTGCGAATGCCGCGTACCCGTACTTTGCCGGCTTCCGATTCGTTTTTGGCTTGTTTCACCAGTTCCCGGCGCCGCTCTTCCGTCATGGCCGGAATGTTGAGCCGCACACCATCGGCATCCGAAACCGGGTTGAGGCCGAGGTCGCTGTTCTTGATGGCCTTGCTAATCTCGCCCACCATGTTTTTCTCCCAAGGCTTGATGAGCAGCGAACGCGCGTCGGGAGCCGTAATGGTCGCCACCTGGCTCACCGGCGTGGGCGTGCCGTAGTAGTCCACCCGCAAGCCATCGAGCATCGCGGGCGACGCCTTGCCCGCCCGAATGCGGCTCATTTCCACGTTCACGTGCGCCAGTGCCTTGCCCATCGACTCGGCAAGCTCATCAAGGTAAAACTGAATTTCTTCGTCCATTTTGTTTGGTTGTCAGTTATTGGTTGTCAGTTGTTAGGCCGGCTACCAGTTTTCAGTACAAACTAACAACTGACAACTAGCAACTGACAACATAAGAATTACGCTTGTTCCGGCAGTTTGCCCACCAGCGGCTGAAGCAGGCTGTTGATGGGGTCTAGCGTAGGCTTGTGGCCGTCGCGGCTGCCACCATCGCTAACCAAGGTGCCCATGGCCTCGCCGTTAAGCAAGCGCTCCAGGTTGCCGGGCGTATTCATGTCGAACACGATGATGGGCAAATTATTCTCCTTGCAAAGCGTGAAAGCCGTCATGTCCATCACGTTCAAATTCTTGTTCAGCACCTCGTCAAACGTGATTTCGGTGTACCGGGTGGCAGTGGGGTCCTTTTCCGGGTCGGCCGTATAAATGCCATCCACGCGCGTGCCTTTCAGCACCACGTCGGCCTCAATCTCAATGGCCCGCAACGAAGCAGCCGAGTCCGTAGTGAAATATGGGGAGCCAATGCCCGCCCCAAAAATCACCACGCGGCCCTTCTCCAAATGGCGCACTGCCCGCCGCCGGATGTAGGGCTCGCACACCCGCTGAATGGTGAGGCCCGAAAGGAGGCGGGTGCTCACTTCCAGCTTTTCGAGGGCGCTTTGCAAGGCCATGGAGTTGATGACGGTGGCCAGCATGCCCATGTAGTCGCCCTGCACGCGGTCGAGGCCAAAAGCCACCGACTCCACGCCGCGGTAAATGTTGCCGCCGCCAATCACGACGGCCACTTGTACGCCAGAGGCGGCCACGGACTTAATTTCGGAGGCGTACTGCATCAGCCGCTCGGCGTCGATGCCGTACTGCTGCTGGCCCATCAGCGACTCGCCGCTGAGCTTGAGGAGAATGCGGTTGTATTTCAAGTTGGAAGGGTTGAGTTTGTCAAAGGAATAGCGGCCCCCGGCTAGTAGTTACGAGAACTGCACCAGCACTTGGCCTTTTTGCACGTTGTCGCGCAAGTTCACCTTGAGGCTGCCCACAATGCCGTCGGTGGGGGCTTTCAGAATGTTCTCCATTTTCATGGCTTCGAGTACCAGCAACGGGTCGCCCTTCTGCACGGTTTGGCCGGGCGTCACCCGAATGTCTACAATCAGACCAGGCATCGGGGCCTTTAGTTCGTTCACTTTCGTGGCCGCGGCGTTGCTCATGCCCAAGCGTTCGAGCAATAAGTCGAACCGGTCTTTTGCGGCAAGCTCCACGCGCTGGCCGTTCAGCTTCAGCACAATATTTTTGGCCGTATAATCCACCGAAACAACTTCGGCGTTATACGAGCGACCTTGGAAAAGCACGTGGTAGCGCCCCTCGCCCAAGTCTGCGATGTCCCAGGCAAAAGGCTGTCCGTTGAGCGTAATAGTGTCGGCGGCGCGGTAGTCAACTTCCCAAAGCTGGTCGGGGCCGGTGCTGATTTGAAGCATCTGAAGCAAATAGGGTGGGAGGGGAGCGGGGGTTAAAGGTAGCCCAAATCTCAAATTAATTCGGAAATTGAGGCGTTTTTCGCCCGTACTTGCCGGCATGAAGTATCTGGTTCCAGGCGTTACCAGCCTGTTGTTGTTTGTGCAGTTGCTAGCTGTCGCCCAAGCCCCTACGCGCGGTGCCGGCAAGACTACGCCCAAAGGTGCAGTGCACAAAAAAGCAGCGTCGGCCCCGGCGCCCGCGCCGGTCTCCACGGGCTTGGTAGTGCCTTCCTGGCTACCCGCCGATGCACCCGTCCAGCCCGCTGCCACCATTCTTACCGACGTCGTCGACACCAAACTGGACGTGCGCTTCGACTACAAAAAGCAGTATCTGCTCGGCACGGCGGTGCTCACGCTGCGCTCGCATTTTTACCCACAGTCCGAGATATCTCTCGACGCAAAGGGCTTCGACATCCAAAAGGTCGAACTAGTGGGGGAGAAGAAGAACCGAAACTTGAACTACAACTACAACCGGCGCAAGCTGGTCATTGCCCTCGACCGGGCCTACCCGCGCACCACGCCCTACCAGGTGCGCATCGTGTACGTGGCCAAGCCCAACGAATTGCCCCAGGGCGGTTCGGCCGCCATTCGTTCCGACAAAGGCTTGTACTTCATTAACCCACTCGGGACGGAGAAAAACAAACCTCGTCAAATCTGGACGCAAGGCGAGACCGAAGCCAGTTCGTGCTGGTTTCCCACCATCGACAAGCCCAACCAGCGCATGACGCAGGAAATCAGTATGACGGTGGAGAAGCAGTTCAAAACGCTTTCCAACGGCACCCTGACCTCATCCAAAGCCAACGCCGACGGCACCCGCACCGACACCTGGAAGCTTGCGCAGCCCCACGCACCCTATTTGGCCACGATGGTGGTGGGCGACTTTGCGGTGGTGAACGACTCGTGGCACGGCAAGCTAGTAGACTATTACGTGGAGCCGCAATACGCCGGCACCGCCCGCGCCGTCTTCGGCCACACCCCCGAAATGCTGGACTTCTTCTCCAAGAAATTAGGCGTGGAATACCCGTGGGATAAGTATGCGCAAGTGGCCGTACGCGACTACGTGAGCGGTGCCATGGAAAACACCACGGCCACCACCCACGGCAGCAGCATTCAGGCCACGCGCCGCGAGTTGCTGGACGCCAACTACCAAAGCGGCGAGTCCACCATTGCGCACGAGCTGTTTCACCACTGGTTTGGCGACTATGTTACGAGCGAGTCGTGGTCCAACCTCCCCCTGAATGAATCATTTGCTGACTACTCTGAGCTGCTGTGGGCCGAGCACAAATACGGGCCCGACGAAGCCAGCCTAGTACAGGAAATCAAGCTCAACAACTACATAGAGGAGGCCCAAAGCAAGCGCGAGCCCCTCATCCGATACCGCTACAACAACCGCGAAGACATGTTCGACCGCCACTCCTACGACAAGGGCGGGCGCGTATTGCACATGCTCCGCAAATACGTCGGCGACGAAGCCTTCTTCGCTTCGCTAAACCGCTACCTCACCCAGAACAAGCAGACGCCAGTCGAAATTTCGAAACTGCGCACTGCCTTTGAGGAAACGACCGGCGAAGACTTGATGTGGTTTTTCAACCAATGGTTCTTGCAGCGCGGGCACCCCGAACTGCGCGTCACCCACACGTACGCCAACGGCCAAGTGGCCCTGCATGTGCGGCAGGTGCAGGACACCGTGTTTCAGCCCCTTTTTAGGTTGCCCGTCACCGTGGCCATCTGGACAAACGGCAACCAGCCCACCGAGCACCGCATCACCATCACCAAAGCCGAACAAACGTTTACGCTGCCCGCCAGTCAAAAGCCCAGCTTGGTCAAATTTGACAACGAGAGCCAATTGTTGGCGCAAATAGAGGAGGAACGCACAACCGACGAATTGGCATTTCAATTCTATCACGCCCAGAGCTACCAGCAAAAATCCGAGGTGTTGGACCTTCTTCAGAACAAGACTTCTGAGATGGCCGTGAGCAGCCTGATGCGCAACGCCCTCAACGATAAATTCTGGAACGTGCGCCGCATCGCGCTCGACCATCTGCGTCGCTACCGTGGCCCTGAGCCGGAAGGCATGCGCAAGGATATTCAGCGCGTCGCCGCCAACGACCCCAACTCTCGGGTCCGGGCCCAAGCCATCAACACACTATCCAGCTTTTCCGATGGGAACTACAGCGCCATTTATGGCGCTGCGGTAAAGGACAGTTCGGCACTGGTGGCGGCGGCGGCGGTTGAGGTATTGGCCAAGAAGCCGGACGTCAATACCCGTCAGCAAATTGCTGCCATCGATAACACGACCAGCGGCCCGCTCCTTATTGCCGTGGCCAACTATTATGCCCTCAACGGCGGCCTCGACCAGTACCAGTGGTTCTTGCGCCGCTTACCTGATGTGGCCGAAGCCGACCTCTACGCCTACTTCCAGTCCTTCGGCACCCTCATGACGCATATACCGCCCGTTGAGCGCGACAAAGGCATCAAAGTGCTCGAAGAGTATGCGCGCAATGCGCCGCGCTACGAAATTCGATTGGGTGCTTACCGCGGCTTAGCGCTTCTCATGCCCACAACCCCTAACCTCAAGGCCACGCTGCAAAATATCCGGGAGAAAGAAACTGATGACCGGCTCAAGGCTTTTTATAACCTTATGTAAGAGCACATACAGGCATTTTTCGCAAAAAATACGAACCTTTTTTTGTGGCATTGCTTGCCCAGTGTCAGAAAAGCCTTAATTTTGCGACTCCTTACGAAACACTACTGCTTCGGCAATAGTGAAACGCAAGGGTCTCGCTTCTCAGCAATCGGCCGAAAAGCACCAAATTTGGGGGTATCGCATAGCGGCAATTGCGGGTGACTGTAACTCACCTCCTTCGGGTTCATAGGTTCGAGTCCTGTTACCCCCACTTTATACACAATGCCATCTGCGGGAGTAGCTCAGTTGGTAGAGCGGCAGCCTTCCAAGCTGCAGGTCGCGGGTTCGAACCTCGTCTCCCGCTCATATTTTAGAATAAGCCGTTTTAGCTCAGTGGTAGAGCACTTCCTTGGTAAGGAAGAGGTCATGGGTTCAAATCCCATAAATGGCTCAGGTTATAACTAAAGTCCAGCTTTCTGAATCTTCAGGCAGCCGGCGCGGTTCTCTCAGGCAAGCGACGCACAGTTTTCTATTACAGTAGGGGCTGGGTCTCGCTTTCTTGTTGTAGGTCCGATTTTACCTTCAAATTCACTTCACCACCTCTTTTTTTACTCTTTACAATGGCTAAAGAAAATTTCGACCGGTCCAAGCCGCACGTAAACATCGGTACCATCGGCCACGTCGACCACGGCAAGACCACCCTGACCGCTGCTATCACCATGGTGTTGGCAAACCAGGGCTTGGCCGAAAAGCGTGACTTCTCTTCGATTGACAACGCCCCCGAAGAAAAAGAGCGTGGTATCACTATCAACACCGCTCACGTAGAGTACTCCACCAAGAACCGTCACTACGCCCACGTTGACTGCCCCGGTCACGCCGACTACGTGAAGAACATGGTAACGGGTGCTGCCCAAATGGACGGCGCTATCCTCGTGGTAGCTGCTACCGACGGCCCGATGCCCCAGACCCGTGAGCACATCCTGCTCGCTCGTCAGGTAGGTGTTCCCCAGCTGGTGGTGTTCATGAACAAAGTGGACATGGTGGATGACCCCGAGCTCCTCGAGCTGGTGGAAATGGAAATCCGCGAACTCCTCTCGTTCTACGACTTCGACGGCGACAACATTCCGGTTATCCAGGGCTCGGCCCTCGGCGGCCTGAACGGCGATGCCAACTGGGTTCCCAAAATCAACGAGCTGATGGACGCGGTTGACTCGTTCATTCCGATTCCTGCTCGTCTGACCGACCTGCCCTTCCTGATGCCTGTTGAGGACGTGTTCTCGATTACTGGCCGTGGCACTGTTGCTACTGGTCGTATCGAGCGCGGCATCATCAACTCGGGTGAGCAAGTTGACATCTTGGGCATGGGCGCTGCTGCCGGCTTGAAGTCGACGGTTACGGGTGTGGAAATGTTCCGCAAAATCCTCGACCGTGGCGAAGCTGGTGACAACGTAGGTCTGCTGCTCCGCGGTATTGAAAAAGAAGCCATCCGTCGCGGCATGGTTATCTGCAAGCCCGGCTCGGTAACTCCTCACCAGAAGTTCAAGGCAGAGGTCTACGTTCTCTCGAAAGAGGAAGGTGGCCGTCACACGCCGTTCTTCAACAACTACCGTCCGCAGTTCTACCTGCGTACCACCGACGTTACCGGCATCATCTCCCTCCCTGAGGGCGTTGAAATGGTAATGCCCGGCGACAACATCACCATCACTGTTGAGCTCATCAACAAGGTGGCAATGGAGAAAGGCCTCCGTTTCGCTATCCGTGAGGGTGGCCGTACGGTAGGTGCCGGTCAGGTAACCGAAGTTCTCGACTAAGCTCCGGCTTAATCAGTAAAAAAAGCCGCTCTCGTGTTCTCGGGAGCGGCTTTTTTACGCTGAAACAGAAAGGCATATTTGTTTTGTCCGCTGTTTCTCTTACCTTTGCACTCCCTTTGGCGAAATGCGCTAACCGGGAATGTTTAAACACGAGTGTAGTTCAAGGGTAGAATAGAGGTCTCCAAAACCTTTGATGGGAGTTCGAATCTCTCCACTCGTGCAATCTGGGCCAATTGGCCCGCTCCATGTTATTCCAGCGGTAACGCTGTGTTTCTTATCACAATGGACAAACTGAGCAATTATTTCCGCACCACCATTGAGGAAATGCGTTACAATGTAACGTGGCCCTCGACGACGGAACTGCAGAAGAGCGCCGGCCTCGTGCTGATTGGTTCGCTCGTGTTTGCCGTCGTGGTAGGTGTAATGGACGTCAGCTTTGAGTCAATCCTCAAAGCGTTTTATAACTCGTTTCGCTAATCAGCAACTAAGATGGGCGAATTGAAATGGTACGTGGTTCGCTCAGTGAGCGGCCAGGAAAAGAAAGCCAAAAATTACCTCGAAACGGAGCTCGGCCGGCACAACCTGACCGAGCTTGTTCCGCAGGTACTGATTCCGGTGGAGAAGGTATTCGAGATGCGCAACGGCAAGAAGCGCGTCCGCGAGCGTAACCTCTACCCCGGTTACATCATCATCCACGCTGACCTCGGCCACGGTGAAGTTGACCACATCATCACCAGCACGCCTGGCGTGATTGGTTTCCTCGGCGACAAAGACAAGAAGGACGCAACGAACAACAAACCCGTCCCGCTGCACATTTCGGAAGTGAATCGCATCCTCGGCATCGTGGATGAAGCCGAACAGCAAGCCGACGCGACTCTCGACAAGCCTTACGTAGTGGGCGAGCTCGTGAAAGTGGTGGATGGTCCGTTCAACGGCTTCTCTGGTAATGTGGACGAAGTATTTGAAGAGCGTAAGAAGCTTAATGTAGTTGTGAAGATTTTCGGCCGTTCACAGCCGGTGGAACTCAGCTATACCCAAGTAGAAAAAGAGGTGTAATCCTCTCTCGATTATACCACGCCGACTAATTGCTCCGGGTCGGCGGGGCTTCCAAACAGGAGTTTTATACAACTGAGGCGAGTACGAGTTACGACGTAGGAGCCGCAGCCTTACAACAACAATGGCCAAAGAAATCAGAGGTTATCTGCGTCTGCAGATAAAGGGAGGCGCCGCGAACCCTTCGCCGCCGGTAGGACCTGCACTTGGTAGCAAAGGCTTGAACATCATGGAGTTTTGCAAGCAGTTCAATGCTCGCACCCAAGATAAAGCCGGCCAAGTTTGTCCTGTACTCATCACCATGTACACCGACAAGTCGTTCGACTTCGTGGTGAAGACGGCACCGGCTCCGGTGTTGCTCATGGAAGCTGCCAAGTTGCAGAGCGGTTCGAAAGAGCCGAACCGTAACAAAGTGGGCTCCGTGACGTGGGACCAAGTACGCACCATCGCCGAAACTAAAATGGTTGACCTGAACGCCTTCAAGGTGGAAGCAGCCATGAAGCAGGTGGCAGGTACGGCCCGCAGCATGGGTATTACCATCAAGGGCGACTCTCCTTTTGCTGAATAATTAAACGGAGAACGAACAGATGGCACAAGTAAGCAAAAAGCGCAAGGAAGCCCTTGCCAAACACGACCTGACGCAAATGCGCAGCCTCGTGGAAGCCGCAATCGTGGTGAAGGACATTACCTACACCAAGTTTGACGCTTCAGTAGATATTGACGTTCGCCTGGGTGTGGACCCCCGCAAAGCGGACCAGATGGTTCGTGGCGTGGCCACCCTGCCCCACGGCACCGGCAAAACCGTTCGCGTTCTGGCTCTGGTTACTCCCGACAAGGAGGCCGAAGCTCTGGCCGCCGGCGCCGACTTCGTGGGTCTGGACGACTATATCTCGAAAATCGAGAAAGGCTGGACCGACATCGACGTAATCATCACCATGCCCGCCGTAATGGCTAAGGTAGGTCGCCTGGGCCGTGTGCTCGGTCCCCGTGGTCTGATGCCGAACCCGAAGTCGGGCACCGTAACGACCGACGTAGCCAAGGCTGTGCAGGAAGTGAAAGCTGGTAAAATCGACTTCAAAGTTGACAAAACCGGTATCATTCACTGCTCGGTTGGTAAAGTATCGTTCGAGCCGAGCATGCTGGCCGAAAACGCCCTGGAAGTAATCCAGACGTTGGGTCGCCTGAAGCCTTCGTCTTCAAAAGGTACTTACATCAAGAGCATCACGCTCTCGAGCACGATGTCGCCCGCCGTTCCGGTGGACAGCCAAGTAAATTCCGCTAGCTAATTAAACCAACCAAACATGACCCGGGAAGAAAAACAAGCCCTCGTGGATGAGTTGAGCGGAAAGATGCAATCGCACAACTCGTTCTACATTGTCGATGCTTCGGTAATGTCGGTAGCGAAAATCAACGACTTCCGTCGCCTGGCGTTCAACCGCGGCCTGGAATACAAGGTGTACAAAAACACCTTCATCCGGAAAGCACTGGACACCCTCGGCCACGACACGTCGGAAATGGATGCCGCGCTGAAAGGCCAGTCGGGCGTGCTGTTCTCTACGGAGAGCGGTTCGGCTCCTGCCAAAATGCTGCGTGACTTCTATAAGGCTCAGGCTTACGGCCGCGGCGTTACGCCGAAGCCCGTGCTGAAAGGCGCTTATGTGGATGCCAGCATCTACATCGGTTCCGAACAGCTCGAAGGTCTGACTACCATCAAAGGCAAACAGGAACTGCTCGGTGAACTCATCGGCCTGCTCCAGTCGCCCGCCAAGAACGTTATCTCTGCTCTGTCGAGCGGCGGCAACAAACTGGCCGGTATCCTCAAAACGCTTTCCGAAAAAGAGGCCGCCTAAGCGCCACTTCTCTTTTTCGACTTCAACAATAAATTTTCAACAAACATTTTTTTAACAATCTACAGAAATGGCAGATTTGAAAGCATTCGCTGAGCAGCTCGTAAACCTGACGGTGAAAGAAGTAAACGAATTGGCAGGCATCCTGAAGGACGAGTACGGCATCGAGCCTGCTGCTGCTGCTGTGGTAGCTGGTCCTGCTGGTCCTGCTGCAACCGAAGAAGCTCCTGAGGAAAAGACGTCGTTCGACGTTATCCTGAAGGCTGCCGGTGGCGCTAAACTGGCTGTTGTGAAACTGGTGAAAGACCTGACCGGCCTTGGCTTGAAAGAAGCCAAAGAACTGGTTGACGGTGCTCCCAAGCCCCTGAAAGAAGGCGTAACCAAAGACGAGGCTGAGTCGCTGAAGAAGCAGCTCGAAGAAGCCGGTGCTGAAGTAGAGGTTAAGTAATTTCTGCTCCTGAAGCATCTCTGGACCCGCTTCAAATAAGGATTAGACCTGGCAACTTAGCCAGGTCTTTTCCTGTTTGTAGTGTGTCAAAAGCGCGAGCTTTTTAGTTCGCGCTTCTTTGCGTCAGCTAACGTCACTGTTTATTAGTGCGTTAAGGAATGCGAGGCCCCGCTTCGTAGTGCTGACCGGCCACCACCCTGGCTTCCTTTATTACGCTTCTGTGTCCATCTTTTAATCCCCAACGCATTGGCTACACCGAAAGCAACGACGGCTGCCCTGAAGAAAACGGCCGCCGAGCGAATCAATTTCGCCAAGATTAAGAAGGTTATTGAATATCCGGACTTCCTGGACGTGCAAGTTCGCTCGTTCCAGGAATTCTTCCAGTTAGAAACCGCTGCTGAGCGTCGTTCTAACGAGGGATTGTTCAAAGTGTTTGCCGAGAACTTCCCGATTTCGGATTCGCGCGAAAATTTCGTGCTCAACTTTATCGATTATCACGTCGACCCGCCGAAATATTCGGTTGACGAGTGCATCGACCGTGGCCTGACTTACTCGGTTCCGCTGAAGGCCAAGCTCCGGTTGATTTGCAATGATAAGGACAACGAAGACTTCGAGACGATTGAGCAGGAGGTGTTCCTTGGGAACATCCCTTACATGACCGTGAAGGGCTCGTTCGTTATCAACGGCGCCGAGCGCGTTATCGTATCGCAGCTGCACCGCTCGCCGGGCGTATTCTTCGCCCAGAGCAAGCACACGAACGGTACCAAGCTGTATTCGGCCCGGATTATCCCGTTCAAAGGTTCGTGGATTGAATTTGCCACGGACGTGAACAACGTGATGTACGCGTACATCGACCGGAAGAAGAAATTCCCGGTTACGACCCTGCTTCGCGCCATCGGCTACGGCACCGACAAAGACATTCTCGACCTGTTCGGGCTGTCGGAGGAGGTTAAGGCTGATAAGAAAAACCTCAAGAAAGTGGTGGGCCGCAAGCTGGCTGCCCGGGTGCTGCGCACCTGGACGGAAGACTTCGTGGACGAGGACACCGGCGAAGTGGTATCTATCGACCGCAACGAAGTGTTGCTGGAGCGCGATGCCACGATTGAGGACGCTGACATCGACGTGATTTTGGAGGCCGGCGCTAAGTCGGTAATCCTGCACCGTGAGAACGTGAACATTGCGGACTTCGCAATTATCTACAACACGCTGCAAAAGGACAACTCCAACTCGGAGAAAGAAGCTGTTGAGCAGATTTACCGCCAGCTCCGTAACACGGAGGCTCCGGACGAAGAAACTGCTCGTGATATCATCCAGAAGCTGTTCTTCTCGGACAAGCGCTACGACCTCGGCGAGGTTGGTCGCTACCGGATTAACAAGAAGCTGCAGATTGGCATGGAGCAGGAGTCGCGGGTGCTGACCAATGAGGACATTGTTCTCATCGTGAAGTATCTGATTGGCCTCATCAACTCCAAGGCCATTGTCGATGACATTGACCACTTGAGCAATCGTCGTGTGCGCACGGTAGGGGAGCAGCTCTACGCCCAGTTCGGCGTGGGTCTGGCCCGTATGGCGCGTACCATCAAGGAGCGCATGAACGTGCGTGACAACGAGGACTTCAAGCCGGTTGACCTGATTAATGCCCGTACGCTGTCGAGCGTTATCAACTCATTCTTCGGTACGAACCAGCTGTCGCAGTTCATGGACCAAACCAACCCGCTGGCTGAAGTGACGCACAAGCGTCGCGTATCGGCACTCGGGCCGGGAGGTCTGTCGCGTGAGCGCGCTGGTTTCGAAGTACGTGACGTTCACTATACCCACTACGGCCGTCTGTGCACCATCGAAACGCCGGAAGGACCGAACATTGGTCTGATTTCGTCGCTTTGCGTGCACGCTCGGGTTAACTCGATGGGCTTCATCGAGACACCTTACCGCGACGTGAAAGGCGGCAAGGTGGACATGAGCGAGAACGTGAAGTTCCTGACTGCTGAGGAAGAGGACACCCACCACATCGCGCAGGCTAACTCCCTGCTGGATGAGGGTGGCAACCTGACCCAGGAGCTGGTGAAAGGCCGTTTTGAAGGTGACTTCCCCGTGGTGAATCCTTCGGAGTACTCCTATATGGACGTGGCCCCGAACCAGATTGTATCGGTAGCTGCTTCGCTGATTCCGTTCCTAGAGCACGATGACGCCAACCGTGCACTGATGGGCTCGAACATGCAACGCCAAGCAGTTCCTCTTCTTCGTCCTGAGGCTCCGATTGTGGGCACGGGTCTGGAAGGCCGCATTGCCAGCGACTCGCGTACCCTGATTATGTCGGAAGGCGAAGGCGTAATTGACTACGTTGACGCCAACAAAATCGTGGTGAAGTACGACCTCACGGAGGACGACATCATGGTGAGCTTCGACGCTGAGCGCATTACCTATGACCTCATCAAGTTCCGTCGTACCAACCAGGACACCTGCCTCAACCTGACGCCGCTCGTGAAGCGCGGCGAGCGGGTGACCAAAGGCCAGGCGCTCTGCGAAGGCTACGGCACCAACCAGGGCGAACTCGCTCTGGGCCGCAACATGCAGGTGGCCTTCATGCCGTGGCAGGGATACAACTTCGAGGATGCCATCGTCATCTCGGAGCGTGTGGTGCGCGACGACATCTTTACCTCGATTCACATTGAGGAGTTTGAGCTGGAAGTGCGCGAGACCAAGCGTGGCGAAGAAGAACTGACTTCGGAAATCCCGAACGTGAGCGAAGAAGCCGTGCGCAACCTCGACGACAACGGCATCATCCGCCTCGGTGCGGAGGTGAAGGAAGGCGACATCCTGATTGGTAAAATCACGCCGAAAGGCGAGACGGACCCAACTCCGGAAGAGAAGCTGCTCCGCGCCATCTTCGGCGACAAGGCCGGCGATGTGAAGGATGCTTCGCTTAAGGCGCCGCCCTCCTTGCAGGGTGTGGTTATCGGCACCAAACTCTTCTCGCGTCCTAAGAAAGATAAAAACCTCCGGGCCAAGTCGAAGAAGGAAGTAGAAGACCTGAAGGCGACCTACGCGCAGGAACTGCGTGGTGTGAAAGCCATCATGATTGACAAGCTGGTGCAATTGCTGGAAGGCAAAACGTCGCAGGGCATCAAACACCGCTTCGGCGAGGAGATGATTGCCAAGGGCGTGAAGTTCAACCGCAAGAACATCAACGAAGGCATGTTCCCCGAGAAGAACCCTTACAAGGACGAAAGCAACTACGCCGTTCCGGAAGAAGTGAACCTGTTTAAGGACCTGATTCTGGAAGGCTGGACGGCTGATGCCCGCGTGAATGGCCTGGTGCTGGAGCTGGTGCGTAACTACGCCAAGCGCCGCAACACCATCACCGCGAAATTCAAGCGTCAGCGTTTCACCCTGGAAGTGGGGGACGAACTGCCCGCCGGCATCGTGCAGCTTGCCAAAGTTTACATCGCCAAGAAGCGCAAGCTGAAGGTGGGTGATAAAATGGCGGGCCGCCACGGTAACAAAGGTGTGGTAGCCCGCATCGTGCGCGATGAGGACATGCCCTTCCTACCCGACGGCACGCCGATGGATATCGTGCTCAACCCGCTTGGTGTACCAAGCCGCATGAACATCGGTCAGATTTACGAAACCGTACTTGGCTGGGCCGGTCTGAAAATGGGTCGCACCTATGCTACCCCGATTTTCGACGGTGCTACCGAAGACGAGGTTGCTCGTGAGTTGACCGAAGCTGGCTTGCCCGACTGGGGCCGTGCTTACCTGCACGATGGCTTGACGGGCGACCGTTTCGACCAGCCGGTAACCGTGGGCGTGATTTACATGCTCAAGCTGGGTCACTTGGTTGACGACAAGATGCACGCTCGTTCCATCGGGCCGTACTCGCTCATCACGCAGCAACCGCTGGGTGGTAAGGCGCAGTTCGGTGGCCAGCGCTTCGGCGAGATGGAGGTGTGGGCATTGGAGGCCTTCGGTGCTTCCAACGTTCTCCAGGAAATCCTGACCGTGAAATCGGATGACGTGGTGGGCCGCGCCAAGGCGTACGAAGCCATTGTAAAAGGCGACGTTCTGCCCAAGCCGAATATCCCCGAGTCGTTCAACGTGTTGCTCCACGAACTCCGTGGTCTGGCACTCGAAATCACGATGGAATAGTAAGAACCGCTGGTTGCTGCCGGGGCGCAAGTCTCGGCGGCAACCAGCACGCTTGCTACCCGGCAGGCAACAGGAGGCGCTGATTGAGCGACTCTGGTAACGAAAGGTGAGAAAACGCTTCGGTGAAAGAGGAGCGGGGGCTGTTCCGAGATATGGTCAGTACAGCATCAACCCCCCAGCGAATCTTAATCGAAGGCCTTCTTATCGGTCAGTTCTGCCGGATAGATATAATAATTCGACCTTTTGAAAGTGCCTTTGCTAAACATACCTATCTGTTCCGCAAAGGCACTTTTCTAAGTGTCAAACTGTTTGGAACTCTTGCACCTCTTCTGGCGAAGGGTGAAGAAGCAAACAGCTCAAAGCCAACAGCTAACAGCTTAAAACCAATCAAATGGCTTTCGCAAAAAACAAGAAACTGGTTCAGGACTTCTCCAAAGTCACCATTTCGCTGGCCTCGCCCGAAGCAATTCTGGAGCGCAGCACCGGCGAAGTTGTGAAACCTGAAACCATCAACTACCGCACCTACAAGCCCGAGATGGGTGGCTTGTTCTGCGAGCGGATTTTCGGTCCGGTAAAGGACTGGGAATGCCACTGCGGTAAGTACAAGCGCATCCGCTACAAGGGCATTATCTGCGACCGTTGCGGCGTGGAAGTGACCGAGAAGAAGGTGCGTCGGGAGCGCATGGGCCACATCGAACTGGTGGTGCCCGTTGCTCACATCTGGTACTTCAAGTCGCTCCCCAACAAAATCGGCTACCTGCTGGGCCTGCCCACCAAGAAGCTTGACCAGATTATCTATTACGAGCGGTACGTCGTTGTTCAGCCCGGTACGCTGGCTGAGGAAGGCGTGCAAGTGCTCGACTTCCTCACCGAGGATGAATACTTGGACATCATCGACAAACTCCCCCGGGAGAACCAGATGCTGCCCAACGAGGACCCCAACAAGTTCATCGCCCGCATGGGTGCCGATGCCTTGCACATGCTGCTGGAGCGCATCAACCTGGACGAGTTGAGCTACTCATTGCGTGACTCCGCTGCTCACGAAACCTCGCAGCAGCGTAAGGCTGAAGCCTTGAAGCGCCTGCGCGTGGTGGAAGCTTTCCGCGACGCCGCTACCCGCATCGAGAACAAGCCCGAGTGGATGGTTATCCGCATGGTGCCGGTGATTCCGCCGGAACTGCGTCCCCTCGTGCCGTTGGACGGTGGCCGTTTCGCCACTTCCGACTTGAACGACCTGTACCGTCGCGTTATCATCCGCAACAACCGCCTCAAGCGCCTGATTGAAATCAAAGCGCCCGAGGTGATTCTGCGGAACGAGAAGCGCATGCTGCAGGAAGCCGTTGACTCCTTGTTCGACAACTCGCGTAAGGTGAACGCCGTGCGCGCCGAAGGCAACCGCGCCCTGAAGTCGCTGTCCGATATGCTGAAAGGCAAGCAGGGCCGTTTCCGTCAGAACCTGCTCGGTAAACGTGTGGACTACTCGGGTCGTTCGGTAATTGTTGTGGGTCCTGAGTTGAAGCTGCACGAGTGCGGTCTGCCCAAGAACATGGCGGCCGAGCTGTTCAAGCCGTTCATCATCCGCAAGCTCATCGAGCGCGGCATTGTGAAGACGGTGAAATCGGCTAAAAAGATTGTTGACCGCAAGGATGCAGTCGTTTGGGACATCCTGGAAAACGTGCTGAAAGGCCACCCGGTGCTCCTCAACCGTGCTCCTACGCTTCACCGCTTGGGCATCCAGGCGTTCCAGCCGCGCCTCATCGAGGGCAAGGCTATCCAGTTGCACCCCCTCGTTTGTACGGCCTTCAACGCTGACTTTGACGGTGACCAGATGGCCGTGCACGTGCCCCTCGGCCCTGCTGCTATTCTGGAAGCCTCCATGCTCATGTTGGCCTCGCACAACATCCTGAACCCTGCCAACGGCGCACCCATCGCGGTGCCATCGCAGGACATGGTTCTGGGTCTGTATTACGTAACCAAAGGCAAGCGCAGCACCGAGAACGAGACCATCCAAGGCGAAGGCCGTGTGTTCTACTCGGACGAGGAAGTTGTTATTGCCCTGAATGAAGGCCAGCTCTCGAAGCACGCCTACATTAAGGTGCGTACCAAAGTGCGCGACGAGAATGACGACTTGGTAACTAAAGTCGTCGAGACCGTAGCCGGTCGCGTGCTGTTCAACCAGCTCGTGCCCGAAGAAGTAGGTTTCGTTGACGAACTGCTGACCAAGAAGAAGCTTCAGCAAATCATTTCGCTGGTGTTCAAGCGCACGGGCATGGCTCGTACTGCTCAGTTCTTGGACGACATCAAGACCCTTGGTTTCCAGTCGGCCTACAAAGGCGGCTTGAGCATGGGTCTCGGTGATATCCAGATTCCGAAAGAGAAAGACGAACTGGTGCTGCAAGCGCAGAACGACGTGAAGGCCGTTACTCAGAACTACCAGATGGGTCTGATTACCGACAACGAGCGTTACAACCAGGTTATCGACATCTGGACGCGCATCAACAACCAGATTACGGAAACGTTGATGGGCCGCCTGGAGAGAGAAAATCAGGGCTTCAACTCCATCTACATGATGATGCACTCGGGAGCCCGCGGCTCGCGCGAGCAGATTCGTCAGTTGGGCGGGATGCGTGGCCTGATGGCCAAGCCCCAGAAGTCGCTGCAAGGCTCCATTGGTGAGATTATCGAAAACCCGATTCTGTCGAACTTCAAAGAAGGCCTAGACGTAATCGAGTATTTCATCTCGACCCACGGTGCCCGTAAAGGTCTGGCCGACACAGCTCTGAAGACGGCTGACGCCGGCTACCTGACCCGTCGTCTGGTGGACGTTTCGCAGGACGTAATCGTGAACGAGCAAGACTGTGGTACCCTGCGCGGCATCGAGACCTTCGCGTTGAAAGACAACGAGGACGTCGTGGAGCCGCTGTCGGAGCGCATCCTCGGCCGCGTGACCGTGCACGACATCGTAGACCCGAACACCAATGAAGTGCTCCTCACTTCCGGCTCGGAAATCAAGGAAGACACCACGCGTCGCATCGACATAGCGGGTATTGAGTCGGTAGAAATCCGCTCGGTGCTGACCTGCGAAAGCAAGCGCGGTATTTGCGCCAAATGCTACGGCCGCAACCTGGCTTCGGGCCGCATGGTGCAGCGTGGTGAGGCCGTGGGTGTCATCGCCGCCCAGTCGATTGGTGAGCCCGGCACGCAGCTAACCCTGCGTACCTTCCACGTAGGTGGTACGGCTTCCAACATCGCCGTTGAGTCGAGCATCAAAGCCAAATTCGCCGGTGTGGTGGAGTTCGAAGACGTTCGTACCGTGGCTACCACCACGCCGGAAGGCGTGAAGGGCGCTGTGGTGATGGGCCGCTCGGGCGAAATCCGCATCGTGGAGAAAGGCACCGGCCGCATCTTCACTTCCAACCACGTCCCGTACGGCTCTTTCATGCTCGTGACGGAAGGCCAGGAAGTAGAGAAAGGGACGGAGCTGAATACCTGGGACCCTTACAACGCCGTTATTCTGGCCGAGTTTGATGGTACCGTGGTGTTTGACGCCATCACCGAAGGCATCACTTTCCGTGAGGAGTCGGACGAACAGACCGGTCACCGCGAGAAGGTAATTATCGAATCGAAGGCCAAGGACCAGAACCCGTCCATCATCGTTCGCCCCGGCAAAAAAGGCGATGTGGAAGGGCAGAAAGGCTACAGCATCCCCGTGGGCTCGCACTTGAACGTGGAGAACGGCGACAAAATCTCGGCCGGTCACATCCTCGCCAAGATTCCTCGCTCCGTGGGCAAAACCCGCGACATCACCGGTGGTCTGCCGCGTGTGACCGAGCTTTTCGAAGCCCGGAACCCGTCGAACCCCGCTGTGGTATCGGAAATCGATGGCGTGGTAACCTACGGCACCGTGAAGCGTGGCAACCGTGAAATCTTCGTGGAGTCAAAAGACGGCGTGAAGAAAAAATACATGGTGCCGCTGTCGAAGCACATTCTGGTGCAGGACAACGACTTCATCCGCGCCGGCATGCCGCTGTCGGATGGCGCCATCACGCCTTCGGACATCCTGAGCATTCAGGGCCCCGGCGCCGTGCAGGAGTACCTCGTGAACGAGATTCAGGAAGTGTACCGCTTGCAGGGTGTGAAAATCAACGACAAGCACATCGAAGTGGTAGTCCGCCAGATGATGCAGAAAGTTGTGATTCTGGATGCCGGTGACACGTCGTTCCTCGAAAACCAGGTGATTGATAAAATCATCTTCATGGCCGAGAACGACATGATTATCGACATGAAAGTCGTGACCGAAGCCGGTGATTCGACCAACCTGAAGCCCGGTCAGATTGTGACGGCCCGTCGCCTCCGCGACGAGAACAGCAGCCTGAAGCGCCGCGACCTGACCCTCGTGCAAGTACGCGATGCCCAGCCCGCCGTGTCGCGCCCCACGCTGCAAGGCATCACGCAGGCCTCGTTGGGTACGCAGTCGTTCATCTCGGCCGCATCCTTCCAGGAGACGACCAAGGTGCTGAGCGAAGCTGCCATCCGTGGCAAGGCCGACCAGTTGTTGGGCTTGAAGGAGAACGTAATCGTTGGTCACCTCATCCCGGCCGGTACTGGCTTGCGCGAATACACGCGTCAGGTAGTAGGCTCGAAAGAGGAGATGGAGGCTGCCCAAGCCGCCCAGACTGCCGCCGAAGCCGTTCCCGCCAAGCGCCCCAGCCGTGCTGGCAAGCGCGAAGTGTCGGCTGAGTAATCTGCCGTAGGTTTGTAATGGAAAAGCCGACTGGGGTGACCCGGTCGGCTTTTTCTGTTCTAGCTTGCTTCTATGATTGGTTCAGTTCAGACTACTGAACGTAAAAGAAGAAAGGGGCTTGTCGTAATATGGATATTAGACTGTGACTGCTCTAAAAAGGGGCAGTTTCGGGTCCGGGCTCATCTTTATTAGTTGCGCTGGTATCTGTCTTGAAATCGACACTAACAACCGTTCTGGTACCTACGCGAAGGTCTACGTTTTTCTTTGGTACAGTAGAAAAACATACTCTTTCGTAGTGTAAGCTTCCCCGTTTGGTGGGCCAATCAAAACCAGAGTCAGGCTGCTTGTTTAAATTCCATCGGGGTTAAAAACCCCAGCGCTTGATGCGGGCGCAGGGTGTTGTAATCGTGCATCCACTCGGTCAGTAATTGG
>NZ_DASVSI010000152.1:0-34211 GCF_036388155.1 Hymenobacter sp.
CTAGGTTGCGGCTTCGGCCAAGGATGCGAAGGTCTACAATAGGCTGCCGGGCAGTAAGCTCGCGCCACACAAAGCCAATGAGGCCAATAGCGGCCAGCAGCGCAAAGCTGTTGATGTAGGCGCTTTCAAACCAGTCCTCGGTTTCGCCCTGCTCCAGCACCAGCTGCAGCGAGCCCACGCCGAGAATCAGCAGGCCAATGCCGGCCCAGTCAATCTCACGCAACGGCCGCGGAATGGCGTTTTTGATGCGCTCGGGGTCGCGTATGAACAGCAGGGTGAAGATGGAGGCAAGAATGCCCACCGGCACGTTCACGTAGAAAATCCAGGGCCAGTCGTAGTTGTCCACGATGTAGCCACCCAGCGTGGGGCCAATGGTGGGCCCGATAATCACGCCCATGCCGAAGAGGGCCTGGCCCAGCGGCAGCTGCTTGGGCGGAAAGGTGTCAATCAGAATGGACTGCGAAGTTGCCATCAGGGCGCCACCGCCAATGCCCTGGATGAAGCGGAAGGCCACCAGCTCCCAAATGTTGGTGCTTTGGCCGCAGGCGATGGAGGCCAGCGTGAAGATGACCACCGACACAAAGTAGTAGTTGCGGCGCCCAAACTGCTCGGCCAAAAAGCCGGTCATGGGAATCACAATCACGTTGGCGATGCCGTAGGAGGCCACCACCCAGCTCACTTCCTGCTGCGTGGCCGAGAGGTTGCCCATCATCTGGGTCAGGGCCACGTTCACAATGCTGGTGTCAATGAGTTCCAGCAAGCAGCAGAGGACCACCGTAATAACGATAATCCACTTGGTAAATCCGGTTTCCATGAGGTGAAATGGTGAGGTGTGAAATAGTGAGTTGATGGGCGTTATTTGCGCGCTGTCAATTCACCAAGTCACGAATAATGGAAGAAGAATTATCTGCAAACGGCGTGTCGTTCAACGAGGCCTTGCGGACACGAACCAAAGGAGCGTCCCTGCGAATAATTCGGTTATTTCAACAATTGCCTCGCACGGGCGAAGCACAAATCTTGGGAAAACAATTATTGCGCTCGGCAACTTCTGTAGCGGCCAATTTCCGGGCCGCCTGCCGCGGACGCTCCACCGCAGAATGGTATGCAAAACTTTGCATCTGCGTGGAGGAAGCCGACGAAACACTGTTTTGGCTTGAACTGCTTGGCGATTCAGGCATTATGACTAAAATCCGGTTGGATGGGCTGGAAAAAGAATACCTAGAAATTGTATCCATCCTAGCCACCGCTCGCAAAAAAGCCCAGAGGTAAATGGTAAAGGTGAAATAGTGAAGTGGGAGCTTGATGTTCTACATGTCCAAGCTGCGCAGTTGGCGCCGTCAAAACATCAGACCCACACCTCACCATCTCACTATTTCACCTTTACAATGGCGTTCACGCTCATGCCGGCGCGCAACGGATGCTGCGCATCCACTTTGTCGAGCACCATTTTCACGGGCACGCGCTGGGTCACTTTCACGAAGTTGCCGCTGGCGTTGTCGGGGGGCAGCAAGGCGAAGCGGGCGCCGGTAGCAGCCGACAGCGACTCGATGTGGCCTTCAAACTCTTCGCTCGGATAGGCGTCCACTTCCAGTTTCACCTTCTGGCCCACTTTCATGTCTTCCAGTTGGGTTTCCTTGAAGTTGGCCACCACCCAAGTGCGGGCGCTGCCCACGATGCCAAACAACTGCTGGCCAGGGGATACCACTTGGCCCGGCTGCACATTCTTGCGGCTCACAATGCCGTTGTCCGGCGCCGTGATGGTGGTGTAGCTGAGCTGCAGCTTCGCGTTGTCGAGGTCAGCTTGGCGCTGCTTTACCACGGCCTGGGCCACGGCAACTTGCTGCTCGGCCGCTGCCACTTGCTGGCGAGCCACAGCTACTTGGTCGGTGGCGGTGGCGCGCTGGGCGCTGGTGGCGCGCAGGTTGGCCTGCACGGCGTCGTACTCACTCTGCGGAATGATGTCTTGCTGGCGCAGGAAGGTGCTGCGCTTGAGGTCTTTCTGGAGGCGGGCTTGGTTGGCTTCGCTCACGCCAATGGTGGACTGGGCGGTGCGCACGTTGGCCTGGGCAGTACCCACGGCGGCACGGGCGGCCGTCACCTGGGCCTGAGCGGCGGCCAGGGCAGCCTCCGCGGCGTTCACGCGCTGCTGATAATCGGCGGGGTCAATGGTGACGAGGACGTCGCCTTTCTTCACGGGTTGGTTGTCGTCCACTTTCACTTCGAGCACCGGCCCGCCCACGCGAGGCAGCACGGGGTACACGTCGCCTTCTACCTGGGCGTCGTCGGTTTCTTCATGGGCCACGGCAAACTGGTAGCGGTTCCAGCCATAGAAAGCGCCGGCCAGCAGCACCACGGCCAGGATAATGAATACAAGCGGGTTACGCTTTTTGGGTGTTTCGGCTGCCGCGTCCGTCTCGGGCGAGGCGGCGTTGGGGTAGGGAGCGGGGGCGTTTTGCACAGCGGGGGAAATTTCGGTCTGGGCCATCTTGGTAAGTATCGAAGGGTCGGTGTTTTTTTGAAAGAAGGGGTGTTTCAGAAACGAGAAGTTGGCGAAGCAGGATGCGTTTAGCGTTGAGGTTCTGCGGTTTCTGTTTAGAGAGGTGCGCGCACCAACAGGGTGGCGCAATGGGCGGTGCGCAGCACCATTTCGGCGGTAGCACCCATCAGAAAGCGGGTGATGCCGGTGCGGCCGTGCGCCCCAATAACAATGAGGTCGGCTTGCTGGCGGCTGGCTTCGGCCACAATGGCCGGGGCGGCCTCGCCCTGCACGATGCCGGTGTGCACGTGGGCCACACCGGCGTGCTCGGCCGCGGTCCGCAGCTCCGCCAGTCGCTCAGCGCAGGGCTTGCGGCCGGTGGCTGGTGGGGCGACGGTGGGGTCTTCCTGCGGCTCGCACACGTGCAGCAACCGCAAGTCGGCCTTCCAGGTCACGGCGAGCGCGGCCGCGTACGCCACCTGCTCCGCCGAAGCAGCCGAGAAATCGAGCGGACAAAGGATGGTCATTTTTTTGGGTAAGAGGGTGTGGGGGTAGGAGGGTAGGAGTTGGGGATGATTGAGAGCAGGAGAGAAAAAAACTCGTGCCCTCCTACCCCCACACCCTCCTGCCCTAAAGCTTATTTCCAAATGGTTTCGCCGGTAGCGCGCTTCAACTGGTACTGGCCGAGGGTATAGTTGTAGATGGCCTGAGCGCGTGCCAGGCGGGCCTGGGCGAGCTGCGTTTCGGCGTCGAGCACGTCGAGGTTTTGGCCCACGCCGTAGCGGTACCGGCCCTGAGCGCGGGTGAGGGCGTCCGTGGCCTGAGCAATTTGCTGCTCGGCGTTGGCGAGGCGAGCCTGGCTGAATTCGATGTTATTGGCCGCCTGGCGCACATCGGCCCGGATTTGCTCCTGGGTGTCCTGAGTGCGGGCCACGGCGCTGCGGGCGTTGGCCAGAGCTTCCACGCGCTGGTTCTTGTTCTTGTTACCGTCATAAATCGGCACCGACAGCTGCACCACGCCCACCGTGTTGGGGCGGATTTCGTTGAGGTTGGGCAGGTAGCCGTTCTTGGCGCCTACTTGCGCGCCCACGCCCAGGCTGGGCATGTTGCTGCGCTCCACGAGCCGCTGTTGCAGCGTGGCGGTGTTTTCGGCGTCGCGGGCCAGTTTTATTTCCGGCCGGTTGTCGTAAGCCCGGGCCAGCTCGGCGTCCAGGTTTACCGCTTGGGGCTGAAACTCCAAGCGGCCTTTCACCGGCACGTCGGTTTGGCTGGGCTTGTGCAGCAGCCGGGCCAGCTGCACTTGCTGGTTGCGCAGCTGGTTTTGCAAGTCAATCTTGGTGTTCTGGGCCTGCGTGATGCGAACGTCGGTGGTCGTCACGTCGAAGCGCGTGCTCACGCCGCCTTCCACGCGCTTCTGCATTTCGTTGCGGTGGGCCTGCAGCGAGGCAATCTGCGCGTCCTGCACCTTGATGCTTTCGCGCATGAACAGGATGTTGTAATACACCTGCGCGGCGTTGAACGCCAGGTCGCGGCGCGACACCTCCACTTGGTCGCGCGCCGTTTGCACCTGCGACTCGGCCACGCGCACGGTAGCGTCGCTCTTGCCGAAATCTAGGAGCAGGTATTGTGCCTGAATGTGGGCGTCGTAGTTGTTGTTGGGGGCCAGCTGCAGGGTTTCACCGCCAAAAGGCAGCTTCACCACCGGGTCGATGCGGGTGTAGGTGGCCGTGCCGGTGATTTGCGGCAAGAAGCCGGTACGCGTCTGCGCCAGGCGGCCGCTGGCGGCATTGGCCAGCTCATCGAGCGAGGTAATGGCCGGGTTGGCGTCGAGCACGGAGCGCACCGTGCCATCCAGCGTCAGGGAGTCGGAGACTACCTCGACGCCGGAGATGGTTTGAGCATGCACCGTGCCGCTGCCCAATAACGAGGCGGCAACAGCAACAACGGCAGCAGACGAAAAACGAAGAGACATGGCAAATTCAGATAAGAGTCACGGTGCTCATACCGAATGTTATGCCAGTGGTTAAAACGAAATTAAAACGCATAAATTTTTTATTGTAAGTATCTGTAATACAGTTAAATGATTATTATGTCTTGCTCATGTCAAACATTTGTCGCCGCTGTTTATTCCTTACATAATAGGAATTTCCAAAAAAAGACTCCTGTTATTTGAGGAAAACAACAAGGGTTCTGTTTACTAATTTGTGATGCCTGACCAAGACGAAACGCTGCTAATGCACCTTAACGAAGCCATTGCCACGATGCGTGACAAGGACTCGCTGTTCAAAGTGGTAACCACGAAGCTGCGGCTAATTTTCCCCTTCGACCTCATCGGCATCAACGTGTTCGACGAGGAATTGAAGTTCAAGCGGTTGTTTCTGCGGGACTATTTCGGGGCCGATGAAGCACCGCCCGTGCCCGCTGGCCTGGACCAGTTCACGCCCATCGCCGGCTCGCCCATCGAGAAGCTGGTGGCCAACCCGCGGGTGCAGCAGTTCAGCGCGCGCGAGTACCTGGCCGATTACCCGGACTATGCGCCGTACAACAAGTTTGAAAAGCTGGGCGTGACGCACCTAACGGCCGTGCCGCTGCACATCGGCGGGCGCCTCACGGGCTTTCTCACGCTGGCCTCGCGCCGCACGCCGCCCCTCACCGCAGCCGACGAAAAGCTGCTGGAAAAAATTGGCTCGCTCATCGCCGTGGCCGTCGCCAACACGCTGGCTTTCGAAGAGGTAGCTCGCCGCGAGCAGGAGCGCACTTTGCAGCTCAACATCACCAATGCCCTGCTCAGCATCAAGCAGCGCGAACCCTTGTTTCGGGCCGTGGCCGAGGGCCTGAGCCAGGTGGTGCCTTTTGAGTATTTCGGCATCCGGGTGCAGCGGGCGGGGCGGCAGGAAGGTTTCGAGGGCTTCGCCGAATTTTCCCGATTGGGTGCGGGCGCTGGTGCCCCGCTGCAGGCCCTCGACCCGAACCGCCAGCACGGGTTGAATCACCTGGATACCGCGGCCATGTACCAGCAAGTGAATGATTTGCTGCAGGGGCCGGGCATTTACGCCGGCGATGATTTTCGGGATTTGGCCCGCCGCTACCCGCTCATGCGCCGCGTGTACGAGGAGTACGGCACGCGGTCGCTGCTCATTGCGCCCATCTGGCAGCGAACCGACGGCGCGGCTGTGCTCATCCTCGCCTCGCCCACCCCCACCAACTTCCGCTCCGAAGACCTGACGACCGTGCTGGCCTTGGTGCCCCAGATTGCGCTGGCGCTGGAAAACCTCTTTGCCTTCGAGCAGATTGAGGAACTGAAGGCGCAGGTGGAGCAAGAACGCACCTACTTGGTGGACGAAATCAATACCTCCGCCCGCTTCGGGGCCGACTCGGGCACCTTCATCGGCAGCAGCCCGGCCCTGCAGCTGGTAGAACGCCGCATCAGCCTGGTAGCCCCAACGGACACCACCGTGCTGATATCCGGCGAAACCGGCACTGGCAAGGAGCTGGTGGCCCGCGAGCTGCACAACGCCTCGCCCCGGCACGCCCGGGCCCTCATCAAGCTCAACTGCGCCGCCCTGCCCGCTCAGCTTATTGAAAGCGAATTGTTTGGCCACGAAAAAGGCGCCTTTACCGGAGCCGTAGAGCGCCGCATCGGCAAGTTTGAGCTGGCCAACGGCGGCAGCATTTTCCTGGATGAAATCGGCGAGCTGCCCCTCGACCTGCAAGCCAAGCTGCTGCGGGTGCTGCAAGAGCGGGAGTTCGAGCGCCTGGGCGGCACCAAAGTGCTGCACTCCGACGCCCGCGTCATCGCCGCCACCAACCGCGTGCTGGCCGACGAGGTGGCCGCCGGCCGCTTCCGGGCCGATTTGTACTACCGCCTCAACGTTTTCCCCATCGAGCTGGCCCCCCTGCGCGAGCGCCGCAAAGACATTGAGCCGCTGATGCGGCACTTTGTGCAGCGCCTGAGCAAGCGCCTGGGCAAGCCCGTTCGCCAGGTGCGGCCCGCCGATTTGGCGGCGCTGCAAACTTATTCCTGGCCGGGCAATATCCGCGAGCTGGAGCACGTGCTGGAGCAGGCCATCATTGTGAGCCAGGGGCCGTTTCTGGAGTTTGCGGGCTTTGCGGCAGCGCCACTGGCGGCCGTAGCCACGGCCAGCACGTCAGCAGCGCCTATTAAAACGCTGCGGGAGCAGGAGCGCGACCACATTTTGGCGGCCTTGCAGCGCACAGGCGGGCGGGTAAGTGGAAGCCAAGGCGCGGCCCTGCTGCTCGACATCAACCCCAAAACCCTGGAAGCGCGCATGAAAAAGTTGGGCATCCGCCGCACGGTGGGAGTGGGGTAGAGACGCGTATTCGCGTCTCCTCGTTGAACGGTAAGTGAGCGAGCACGCAGACGAGGAAACGCGAATGCGCGACTATACCGCAACCTGAACCGTGAATGCAGAGTTGAAGAAGCTCCACATTTACCTTCTTCACATGCATTCTCTTCGTTTCCTGGCCGTGGCTGCGGCGCTTTTCCCGGCGGCCTCCGCAATGGCCCAAAACGTGCCGCCGGCCGCCACGCCCTTCAACATGACGGGCAACATCTACCTGCCCAACAAGCTGCCCGCGACGCCCGCCCGAGTGGCAGCACTGAAAGTACCGGCCGGGTTCACCATCAGCAAGTACGCTGAGGGGCTGGACATGCCGCGCATGATGGCCGTGGCGCCCAACGGCGACGTGTACGTGAGCAACCGCGTGAAGGGCACCATCACGCTGGTGCGCGATGCCAACAAGGACGGCAAGGCCGAGGTGATGCGCCAGGTGGCCCAGAAGCCGCACCTGCACGGCTTGGCCCTGAAAGACAACAAGATGTATTTGAGCGCCGTGCGCGAAGTGTACGTGGCCGACGTGCTGCCCGACGGCGGCCTGGGCGAGCCCAAACTGCTCTACAAAGACCTGCCCGACGCCGGCCAGCACGCCAACCGTGTCCTGCGCTTCGGTCCCGACGGCCAGCTCTACCTTTCGGTGGGCAGCACCTGCAACGCCTGCGACGAGGACAACCCCGAAAACGCCACCCTGCTGCAGATTAAAACCGACGGCTCCGGCCGCAGCATCTTCGCCACTGGTCTGCGCAACACCATCGGCTTCGACTGGCACCCGGCCACGGGCCAGCTTTTCGGCATGGACCACGGTATCGACTGGCTCGGCGATGAGGCCCAGATGGAGGAACTGAACCAGATAAAGCAGGGCGCCAACTACGGCTGGCCTTCCATCATCGCCGACGGCAAGCCCTACCCCGCCAACAAGCCCAAGAGCGGCGAAACCTACGCCCAGTTCGACGCCAAAGCCGTGCGCCCGTTCTTGCTCTACAAAGCTCATTCCGCCCCGCTGGGGCTGGTGTTTTACCAGGGCGCGCAGTTCCCGGCCGCTTATAAGAACGACGCCTTCGTGACGATGCACGGCTCCTGGAACCGCGCCCAGCCCTCCGGCTACAAGGTGGTGCGCGTGCATTTCGACGCCCAGGGCAAGCCCGAGAAGTTCGAGGACTTCATCACCGGCTTTCTGGTTGAAAACGACAAGTCAGAGTTCGGCCGTCCCTGCGGCCTGGTGCAAGCCAACGACGGTTCCCTGCTGATGACCGACGACGACAACGGCGTGATTTACCGGGTGGCCTACGCCAAGAAATAACGGTCGAGTTGTGGCCGCTGACCTGAGTGAGCCGTACACCCGGTTACTTTCCACAAATCAACCACTTATCATGGCCAACACGACCACCACGCCCCAACACACCGACCCCGCCACCAAGAACAAGGAAAAGAAAAACGAAGTAGAGGTGAAGGACAAGCCCTCGGGCAAGACCATCAAAACGCAGAAGAAATAGCTTCCCCCAAATACAAAAAAGCCCGGTGTGTCAGACGCGCCGGGCTTTTTCGTGTAGTAGGGTGCCGGGGCGGCAGCTATTTCCAGGCCTTTAGCAGGCGCCGCACCAGGATGATTTCGCCGGTGTGGTAGGCGTTGTGGTCGGCTATGAGCATGGCTTCGCGCAGTATGGTTTGGCCGGTGCCGTGGGGCAGGGGCGCCAATAGGTTGGTACCGGGCGCGTGCAGCAGATGGAGGAAGCGCTGCCGGTCCTGCCGAATGTGCTCTAGGGTTTCCTGCCACTGCTCTTCGTCGGCGGTGGCGTCCGGGGCAGGCCAGTAGCCTTCGGGCCATTTTGGCGATTCGTGTTGGGGTTCGAGGCAGAATTCCACAATGTCCCACTGCGCGATGCGTACGTGTTCGACCAACTGCCAAATGGTGTAGGGCACCTCCGGTACGTGCTGGTTCCAGAGTTTCGGCGTGAGGTCGGCGCAGGCTTCTTCGAAGGTGGCGTGGGCATTGCCCTTCGTGAGGAAGCCGGTTAGCTCGGCCACCACGCCTTTTTGGTTGGGCCTGTCCATTGGGGGTATGGTGCTTGGGTTCATGGTTTGTTGGCTCTGGTTAGGCTGCGCTCCCCGGCCGAGGCGTTGCAAGGTGCGAGGCAAGTTTCTTCTTCCGCAAGGCATCCAGGGCTCCGGTCGAATACAGCGCCGCGCCCATCAGCACAGGCTGGAAAAACAGCCGCGCCAGCCGCTTGGCATCGGTGTCGAGGCCGAAGGCAGAAATGCGGTGCGTGTACTGGTGCACGTTGCCGGGAAACACCGCCGCGTAGAAGGCGGCCAGCCCCAGGCCCATGGCCACGCGGCGCCGCTTCCAGAGCAGCAGCGCCAGCCCCAGCCCAATTTCAACTACCCCCGATTGCAGCACCACGGTGTCCTTGTCCAGCGGCACAAAGTCGGGCACCTGCGCCTGAAACTCCTGTCGCGCAAACGTGAGATGGCCCGTGCCGGCCACGACCATAAAGGTGCCCAGGAGGCCCAGGGCCACGTTTTGCAGGGTGGTGGTGTGGGGTTGCTGGTGCATGGCTTTCAGGGTGGGGTGAAAGCTAGGCTATACGGTGGGTCGGCTGTGAGTGTGCAAAGAATTGCTGCTATTTCACGTGCTGAATGAGAAACTCGCGCAGGTGCTGTATCTCAGACGAATCAAGGTTCCAATAAGCTGGATTGTTGAAGAATTTGGTGCTGCGTCTTTTCTCAAGACGTTTCTCCTCCTCGGCGGTCAGAGGCAGCACTTCCAGATAAGCAAACATGCGTGACTTGCTGGCGGGTACATTGTATGCGCTGCCGTCCGTCATCCGCAATTGCCGCACGCAGTTTTCGTAGTGTGAAAAGCAGTCTGTCACTTGCTGATGGGCGTCTGGAATAAGCAAACGTAATAGGTCTTCCAATTGGCCATCTGCGTCATCGGTAGGCAGCAAAAACAATTCGAAGAATAAGCCATTTTCTGCTTGGACCTTTAGCAACTGCTGGCGCCGCGCCGTACTGCCACCTTGTTGTGGTCCGGGCCGGTCAGCATCAAAAATGACCAAATTCAGAACATCTTCCTGCGGCGACTGACTCAATTCCGGCAATAGACTGCCATTGAGCAGGCTGCTCCAACCATTGGTCATGTTCAGGTTGATGAGGTTGCCGGCGGAGGTAGTGCCTGTAAACGCTTTGCCCGCCTCTCGCCAAGTGCGAACTGTGCCCAATTTCACAAGCAATTCAGCGACCAACTCCTGGTCCTCCTGTCCTTCCACAAATACATTGATTTTCATGCCTACTGCGTTCAGTTGCGAATCTCAATGTCATGTTCCAGCGCAAATTCCAGCTGCGAGGCATCGTAGCGGAAGCTGCTTACGGTGTCGTCCTTGGCCCGGATGAGGGTGTAGGCGGCTACTTCGTCTCGGTAGCTGGCATTTTCTTCGTCATCAAGAACCCAAGTGAGGTTGCGTAAAGCTTCGGCGCTATGAGTAGTGACGAAGACTTGTACATCAAACTCACGAGCGGCTTGTAAAATACCCTTCCATAAAATGCGGAGAGTGGAATAATGAAGTCCATTATCGATTTCATCAATCTGAATCACTGCTCCAGGAGTGTGTGCCATTGCGGCCGATATATCTAATAAGTGCTGCACACCATCTCCCATTAAATTGAGGGGTAGGAGGTTTGTAAAATCAACACCAAGGTTAAGATAAATGCTATGCTCACTACCTAATACAATATCGTTGATACGTGGGTCAATCTGCTGCATTATCTTAACTAGTCTTGCATCCTGTTTCTTGACCTTTAAGTATTCAATTCTTGCATAAAGGTTAGGAAACGAAGTTGTTGTACCTAGCCAGTGACCTAAAGCAAGCTGTGCCAATGCATTACGTTTTGTTGCTAGGCGCTCATTAAGCCCTGTCCAGCGCTGTTGCGTTGTATAAAACACTCCACTTGGAGCACTACTGTTTTCAGTGGAATCAGCCGTAAATCGAAGCCTATTAATTGCCTGCTTCGGAACGCCACCGCTTCGGTATAAATCTTCAGTTTCAAGCAGCCCTGGCAATAGCAATTGATTTACTGTCCGTTCGAGCGGCAGGGGCTGAATAATTACTTCAATATCGTAAGGGGGAGTTGAATATTGGCTGTGATTACCAGGTTTGATGTGGCTCTTGAGAGTAATAGAATTTTCAGGGCTGAACTGATAAAATAAGTAATCAAAACCCTGTCCATTTCCAGATAGGCGACGTTCCCCATCAATATGGTCAATCCAGCTAAAAACATCATAGCCAGTAAATAAAAATAATCCTTCCAACACGCTCGTCTTACCAGAATTATTCTTCCCCACCAACAAGTTCACTCGGGCCAGCTTCTCTAGTTTTAGGTGTTTCAGGCTGCGGAAGTTCTTAACTTCAAAAGATTCTATTAACATAGCAGAGCCGCTCCCCGGTTAGGTGGGGAGCGGCTCAAATGTCGGCTGAAAATGCGGAAGGCGGCTAGTGCGCCTGCAGCCAGTTGCGCCCGGTGCCCACTTCCACTTCCAGCGGCACGCCGTGGGGCAGCAGCAGGGCCGTGGTCATCAGCTCCTTGATTTTGGGGGTGATGTACTCCACCTCCTCTTGCACGGCGTCGAACACGAGTTCATCGTGCACCTGCAGAATCATGCGGGTCTGGAGTTTCTCCTCGCGCAGCCAGTGGTAGATGTTAATCATGGCCATCTTGATGATGTCGGCGGCCGTGCCCTGGATAGGGGCGTTGATGGCATTGCGCTCGGTGTAGCCGCGCAGCGTGGCGTTGCGCGAGTTGATGTCGCGCAGGTAGCGGCGGCGCTTGAGCAGCGTCTCGGCGTATTCCTGCTCGCGGGCGCGGTTGATGCTCTCGTCCATGAACTGCTTCACCGACGGAAATTCCTGGAAATACGTGTCGATAATGTCGGTAGCTTCCTTGCGGCTGATGCCGATGCGCTGAGCCAGGCCAAAGGCCGAAATGCCGTAGATGATGCCGAAGTTGACCGTTTTGGCCTTCCGGCGCATCTCCGAGTCCACTTCCTCAATGGGCACCTTAAACACCTTGCTGGCAGTGCTGGCGTGCACGTCGAGGCCCTGGCGGAAGGCCTCAATCATCGTTTTGTCTCCCGAGAAGTCGGCCATGATGCGCAACTCCACCTGCGAATAGTCGGCCGCTAGCAGCACGTGTTGGTCGTCGCGCGGCACGAAGGCTTTGCGGATTTCCCGGCCCTTTTCCGTGCGAATCGGAATGTTCTGCAGGTTGGGGTTCGTCGAGGACAGGCGCCCCGTGGCCGTCACGGCCTGGTTGAAGTTGGTGTGCACGCGGCCGTCGGTTTTGTTCACCAGCTGGGGCAGGGCCTCCACGTAGGTCGAGCGTAGCTTGGTGAGCTGGCGGTGCTCCAGGATGAGCGCGGCAATGGGATTTTCGGCCGCCATCTGGCTCAGGATTTCCTCGCCGGTGGCGTACTGGCCGGTTTTGGTTTTCTTGATTTTGCCGCCGCCGAGCTGGAGTTTGTCAAACAGCACCTCGCCCAGCTGCTTCGGCGAACCGATGTTGAATGGCCCGCCGGCTTCGGCAAAAATCTGGCCTTCCAGCTCCGTGATGTAGCCCTGCAATTCGGCCGAGTACTCGTTCATGGCGTTGGAATCAATCCGCACGCCCTCGTACTCGATGCTGCTCAGCACCGGCACCAAGGGGTTTTCCACGTCGTTGAGCAGGCCCAGCAGGCCCAGGTCTTTCAGCATGGGTTCGAACACGTGCTTGAGCTGCAGGGTCACGTCGGCGTCTTCGCAGGCGTAATCTTTCACCTGGGCGGGCGGCACGTCGGCCATCGTAATCTGCTTCTTGCCCTTGGGGCCGATGAGCTCCAGAATGGACACCGGCGTGTAGTGCAGGTAGGTTTCGGCCAGCACGTCCATGTTGTGGCGCATGTCGGGCTCGATGAGGTAGTGAGCCAGCATCGTGTCGAACAGCTGCCCGCTCACCTCCACGCCGTAGTGCCGCAGAATGGTGAGGTCGTACTTCACATTCTGGCCAATCTTGAGAATGTTTTCAGCCTCGAAAAACGGGCAGAACTCGTCCACAATGGCCTGCACGGCTTCCTGGTCCTCGGTGGGCACGGGCACGTAGTACGCCTCGCCCGGCAGCCAGCAGAAGCTCAGGCCCACGAGCCGCGCCGTCATGATGTCGAGCCCGGTGGTTTCGGTGTCGAAGCTGACTTCGGTTTGCTGCAACAGGAAGCTGAGCAGCGACTTGCGCAGCTCCGGCGTGTCAATCAGGTGGTATTGGTAGGGCACGTCCTCCAGCCGGCGGCGCGGGCCGCTGGGGGCGCCGTAGCCGCCGGTTTCGCCCTCCTCGGCGCCAATGGCCACCGCCTCGTCGCCGGGGTTGCCAAACAGCGAGGCCTGGCCGCTGGCCGCCACTCTGGGCCGGCGCGAACCCGTGGTGCCGGGCTTGGCCACGCTGGCCGGGGTGCGCTGGGGGCCGCCCCCGCTCAGCACGCGAGCCGCCAGCTGCCGAAACTCCAGCTCGTCAAACAGCTCGCGTAGCTTGGCTTCGTCGGGCGCGTCGAGCACCAGCTGGTCGGGCTCGAAAGGCAGCGGCACGTTCACGTGGATGGTAGCCAACTCCTTGCTCATCAGGCCTTGCTCGGCGAAGTTGCGCACGTTTTCCTGCTGCTTGCCCTTGAGTTGGTCGGAGTTGGCAATCAGGTTTTCGACGGAGCCGAACTGCTTAATCAGCGCCTTGGCCGTCTTCTCGCCGATGCCGGGAATGCCGGGAATGTTGTCCGACGCGTCGCCCTGCAGGCCCAGGATGTCAATTACCTGCTCCACCCGCTCAATCTCGAAGCGGGCCAGCACGTGGTCGACGTCCAAAATCTCGGCCGCGTTGCCCATGAAGGCGGGGCGGTAGATTTTGATTTTGTCGGTCACCAGCTGGCAGTAGTCCTTGTCGGGCGTCATCATGAACACCTCGAAGCCGTCCTTCGCCGCGTTCTGCGCCAGCGTCCCAATCACGTCATCGGCCTCAAAGCCATCCATTTGCAGGATGGGAATGTGGAAGGCTTGGATGATTTTCTTGATGTACGGAATGGCGATGCCGATATCCTCGGGCATGGCCTGGCGCTGGGCCTTGTATTCGGCAAACTGCTCGTGCCGGAAGGTCTTCTTGGCCGCGTCAAAGCACACGCCGATGTGGGTGGGCTTTTCTTTCTGCAGCACTTCCACCAGCGTGTTGGTGAAGCCGAGCACGGCCCCGGTGTTCATGCCCTTGGAATTCACGCGCGGGTTTTTGCTGAACGCAAAATGCGAGCGGTAGATGAGGGCAAAGGCGTCGAGCAGGAAGAGCTTTTTGGGCGGGGTAGGAGCGGCGGTATCGGTCATGGTAAGCGAAAGTACGGAGCAGGGAAAGCGCTTGGCTGAAGCCAAGGCTTGTTTTTTAGAAGAAAAGGCGCTAACCCCGCCTTTTGCGGTGGTTAGCGCCTTCACAGACAACAGCCATTACACCAACTGCGGGGCTACAGCGCCGGTTTCACGTCCAGCACAAAGCTGCTGCTGCCCGCCAGCCCCGTGGCCGACAAGCCTTGCACCACCACCAGATAGCGCCCGGCCTGGTCGCCGGTGTAAAACTCCAAGGTTTGGGACTGGGCGCCGGAGGTGGTGATTGCCGGGTTCCAGTACAGCAAGTTGCGCAAGTCCGGCAGGCGGCTCTTGGCGGCCTCCGGCGTGTCGTAGCGCGGGGCGTAAAACTCGCGGTGGCGCTGCACGCCTTCGTATTCCTGCACCAGCACCCGAGGGTCGAGCGGGAAGCCTTCGAGGTCGCCTTTGTAGGTGGTGAAGCTCACGATGCCGTTGTACACGGCCGTGCCGTGGAAGTACCGCCCATCCAGCACGTCCAGCTTCTGAATCTTCAACGGGTTCATGGCCATCATCTTGTTGATGTTGAACACGGGCACACCGTCCAGTAGCACCATGGGGTTATCTTGGAGCAGGGTCCTATTCAGTTTATCCGCCACCAATAGATGAAAGCCGTCCTTGCGGATGCGCACCACGACGCCGGGCACGTACTCGCGCAGCACTTCTTCCAGTACCTTGAACCGGGTGTACTTGTCCAGCAGGTACGTTTCGTTGGGCTTGCCAAAAAAGGGAAGGCTGTCGACCCGCTCCGAGGCGTACAGGTTGCGGTATTTTCCCGAAAACACGTTTTGCACCTGGGCTTGCAAGTGACGCTTTAGGTAGTCGGGCTGAAAGCGGCCCGTGAGGCCAAAGGGCGGCAATTGCACGCTGGCATAACGGTCCGAAAACGGGCTAAGCAGCGTGATGGTGCACGTGCTGTCCTGCGCCGGGTCGGTTTGCACCACCACGTCGTTGGGACCCATGAAGTGGTTCAGCTCGAAGCGCACCAAGCCCTGGGCGTTGCTTTGGGACGTGCTCAGCTGCACCAGGCGGCTCGGCGCCGAGAGGTAGGCCACCACGCCTTGCCGGGGCTGTTCGGTACCTGCCTGCGTGAGCCGGGCCTGAATAACCGGGCCATAGAGCTCCGGCAGGAACTCGAACGGCTTGGGCACGGCCAGCACGTCTTCCCACTTAAAGCGGCTCCAGCCCTGGGTGAGCATCAGGTGGTCGGTGGCTTCGGCCGCTTCCGGGCCCGTGGCCGTGAAATAGTACTCGGGGTGCTCGACGGGGCCCTGCAAGTCGGCCGTGAGCCAGAGGTAGCGGTCAATGGCCGGGCCAGCAGCGGTGGCCAGCGAGTCGAGCCGGTACACGGCCATCGACAGGTTGGCGGGGGCCGGCGCCTGCTGGTCGGCCGTGGCCACTTGCAGGCTGACTTTGTCGCGAGTGCCGTACTGCGGCTTGTCGGCGCGCGCCGTGATGGCCAGCCGGCGCTGCGGCGCCCGGAAATACAGCCGCTCGCATACCGGCTTCCGCTCCGCATTGAACAGCGTGAGGTGCGAAACCCCGTCCAGCAACTGGCTTTTGTTGATGACAAACGAGGCCCGGCCGTTGGCCAGCTGCAGCGGCGCCGTCAGGGCGATTTTTTGCCGCGAGTGGCCCAAAAGGTACAGCGTTTCCGGCCGGGTGCTGGTGGCCTCCACACTCAGCGTAAGCTGGTCGGGGCCGGCGTTGTCGAGGCGCAGCACGTAGCCCTGCTCGTAGGGCCGCGGCAGCGCCCGCGACACCACGTGGTTGTTGCCCAGCATCACGGTGGCGGTGTAGGTGTCGGAGCCGGCCGCGGGCGTGAATGAGAAGGTGCCCATGCCCTGTCGCAGCGTTTTGAACGTGGCCACCACCGCGCCGCTTTGGTTCAGCACTTTGCCTTCGGCGGCTACTCCGCGGCCGGTTTTGTCGGTTACTTTAAAGGCTACTCGGCTGCGCAGGCCGCGCACGAGGTTGCCCCCTTCCGGAAAAAACCGGGCGTCGTGGGTGGCCGAGTCCCGAGTGCTGGCTCCCGAGGCCGCAAACGTGTTGATGATGGTCACGGTGCTGTGGAAGTACGCTTCGGGACCAAAATTCTTCATCCAGCTGGTGTAGGCCCGCACCGTGTAGCTGCCCGCTGCCAGCGAAGTGGGCAACACAAACGAGCCCTGCCCCGTGGCGTTTTGCAAAGCCACCTTGCCCTGTAGCACGGGCTGGTTGGCGGCATCCAGCACTTCCACATAGGCCACGCTGCTCAGCGAAATGGGCCGGGAGTGCGTGCCGTCCACCGCGTACACTTTAAACCACATGGTCTCGCCGCAGAGGTACACGGGCCGGTCCAAGTGCAAAAACAGCTTCTCGTGCGGCGTGCGTTGCTTGTACTGGGCCAGCTTGCGCGTGAGGCCGCCCAGCGAATCCACTTGGCCCAGGGCCACTCCGGGGCTCATCAGCCAGAGCCCGGCGAAGAGGCCGAGCCAATGGCGATGGGAAAAGGGCAGCCAGTGCGGTAGAAGAGTCATGAGCTGGAAATGCATGAATGAAGACTTTTTACCAGAAGCTGGGCTTCACTGCCGTGCCGCGCGTGCGGCAATCAATGCAGTCGCGCGACTTGGCGGTGTAGCCAATAATGCTGGCTTGTTTGTTCAAGATGGCTTCGATGGGCAAATAAGCTCCGCTAGAGAAAGCGCCTTGCAATATCACGGCGGGATTGGGCGGGGGAGGACTCGGCCGGTCGATGAACACGCTGTCGGGTGGCAAGCAGGTCTCGTACCCTGTTTGAACGAACCAAGTGCTGGGCAGCTCTTGCCGGCGGATGAATAATCTCTTTTCCGTTACTGAATGAGCCCCCACATACCCCAGGGCAAGGTCAGACTCGTTATTCAAGCAGCGCACGTTGCCGGTGAGCTGGACCGGCTGGGGGTCGAAAAGCGTGCCGATGCTCTCCGTGTTTTTGCGGAGCAGCTCCCAGTAGCCGAACTCTTCTTTGGTGAGCGCGTGCTGCTGCACCAAGACGCTGTAGCGCGTGTTGAGCAGGCTCGACGTGGTGGCCAACTGGCGCACCCGGAAGTCGGTCACCACGTCCCGGCTCAGGCCCGTGGTTTTGTCGATTTGTATGATGGTGGAACGAGCGTTGCCCCAACACACCGTTGGATAAGGCACCACGATGTCCCGTATCCGACCCCCTGCGTATTCTATGTTGGGCTGGTAGAGCGGCGTGATTTCCCAGGTTTCGTCGTATTCCCAGCGGTAGTACTGGGTGGCGTTCGTGTCGTCGTGGGCGTTGACCAATATGTCGAGGCCGGCGTTGGTGGTTCGCCACCGCACGTTGTCAATGACCGGGGTGGTCTTTACCGGAACAAAATCGGACGCATACTCCTTGCCCGCCAGCGTCTTGAGGTAGAGGCGGTATTTCCGGGCCGGATTCAGCACCAGCGGCGCGGAAGTGTACGTTCCCGCCGCGCCTTCCCGCAAGGCAAAGCGTCCGCCGGCCTGTTCCTCAATCTGCACCGTGGCCTTGGTTTCGGCAGGAGGAGTTGTTTTTGCACCGATGGCGTAGGTGCGCGACAGCCGGATGGTCGTCACGCCTTGGCTGTTGAGAAAGCCGTCGACCACCAAATAGTTGGGCGGCGCGCTGATGGCGTCGGGCAAGTAGGGGTCGGTGCAGCCCCCCGTCAACAGCGCAACACACCCGAGCAGCGCCAACCAGGCGGAGAATGATAATTTGCCCATCTAGAATTTGAAATTGTACGTGACGCTGGGGATGGGGGAGCCGAAAACCGACAGCTGGTACCCCTTGATTTGGCCGTTTACCGACTTGAAGTAGATGGAATAGGGGTTCCGGCGCCCCGTGAGGTTGTACACGCCCACCGTCCAGGAGCTGTGGGCCAGCTTGTTGGCTAGGTGGCCGCCTTCGATGTTCAGCCCCAAATCGACGCGCAGGTAGTCGGGCACGCGGTAGGCGTTGCGGTCGGAGTAGAACACGCGCAGCGAGTTGCCGGCGTAGTAT
The DNA here is from genome assembly GCF_036388155.1 of Hymenobacter sp. NCBI lineage: Bacteria > Pseudomonadati > Bacteroidota > Cytophagia > Cytophagales > Hymenobacteraceae > Hymenobacter > Hymenobacter sp. The sequence goes on from NZ_DASVSI010000152.1 coordinate 18,259, forward strand.
TTGGCCAGCGGGAGCGTGATGGGCCGGCCGGTGCTGTAGGTGAAGTTGAACGAGGAGCTGAAGCGGCGGCTGAAGCGGTAGTTGCCCACCAGCGTCACGTCGTGCGGCTTGTCGAAATTGGTGGGGTAGTAGCGCCCGCCGTTAATCATGTCGGCCGTGGTGGCGGCGTTCACCTGCACCAGCGAGCGCGAATACGTGTAGCCCACCCAGCCGTTGAGCTTGCCGGTGAGCTTCTTCACGAAAAACTCCACCCCGTACGCCTTGCCCTCGGCGTTGATGATGTCCGTTTCGATGTGGCGGTTGAGCACCAGCGTGGCGCCGCTCTTGTAGTCCACGAAGTCGCGCAGCGTTTTGTAGTACGTCTCCACCGACACCTCCACGGTGTTGTCCTTGAAATTGCGGTAGTAGCCCACCGACACTTGGTCGCCAATCTGCGGGCGCACGTTGGCGTCGCTGAGCTTCCACACATCGGCCGGCGACACCGACGCCGTGTTGGTCAGCTGGTGAATGTACTGGCGCGTGCGGGTGTAGCTGCCTTTCACCGAAGACCGGTCGTTCAGCGAGTAGCGCGCCGATACCCGGTATTCCGGGCCCTGGTAGGTGGCCAGCACCTTGTTCGCGCCCACGCGCACCGTGTCGACGATGGATGCCTCCGTGCGCGACTCGCCCGGTGCGTATTGGTACACCTCGCGCGGCCCCAAGGCCTGAAACAAGGAGTAGCGCAATCCCACCGACAGCGAAAAGCGCGGCGTGATGTCAAACCGGTCCGACGCGTACAGGGCGCTTTCCAGGGCCCGCTCCTGGGGCAGCACGTCGGGCCGTACCAGCGAGGCAGCGCCGAGGGGCGTGAAGCTGCCCGGCGCAATGTTGTAGAGCTGCGACGTGGCGCCGAAGTCAACGGTGTGGCGGGAGTTGGGAAAGTAGCTGAAGTCGGCGCGCAGCCCGCCCTGGTCGATGGCGTACTTCAGCTGCGAGGCCGACACCTCGTTGCTCCGGCTGGTGATGTCGTAGTCGTAGTGGCTGAAAGTGCCCGTGAGCACGCCGTACAGCTGGTTGTTGAAGCTGTGCCGCCATTTCAGGGTCGCGGCCTGGTTGGTGTAGCGGTACGTGGTGTCGCTGGCCAGCCGGAACCGGTCGGTGCTGAAATAAGCCGTCGCGTACACCGAGTTTTTCTCGTTGATTTCGTGGCTGATGTGGGCCGTCACGTCATAAAACGAAGCGGCACTTTGGCTGAAATTCTTGTCCGAAAGCCGGCGCAGCAGCCAGTCGGAATAGCTGGCCCGGCCGCTGATGATGAAGGCGCTCTTGTCTTTCGCCAGCGGGCCTTCCAGCGTCAGGCGGCTGGTGAGCGGCCCAATGCCGCCCGAACCCGAGAATTTCTTCTTGTTGCCCTCGCGCGTGGTGATATCCAGCACCGACGACAGGCGCCCACCGTACTTGGCCGGAATGGCGCTTTTGTACAGCTCCACGCCTTGCAGAATGTCGGGGTTGAAGGCCGAGAAAAAGCCGAACAAGTGCGACGGATTGTAGATGGTGGCGTCGTTGAACAGAATCAGGTTTTGGTCGGTGGCGCCGCCGCGCACGTTGAGGCCGGTGCTGCCTTCGCCCACGGTTTTCACGCCCGGCAACGTCATGATGACGCGCAGCACGTCGGTTTCGCCAAAGGCGGTGGGCACCTGGCGCATCGTCTTGATGTCGAGCTTCTCCAGGCCCATCTGCATGCCCGACACGTTCTTGTCCTTCTCGGCTTCGATGACGACTTCCTTCAGCGTGATGATGTCTTCCTCCACCTCGATTTCCAGCTTGCCATTGCCGCGCAGCTCCACTTGGCGCTTCGTGTTCTTGATGCCCACGCCCCGGATTTTGAGGTCGTAGCGGCCCGGCGCCAGCGTGAGCGAGTAGTAGCCAAACTGGTCGGTGCTGGCCCCCACGTTCGGCGCCTCGGAGTAGATGGACGCGCCAATTACCGGCTCGCCCGACTTTGCTTCCCGAATGTGGCCGGCCAAGGTCACGCGCCCGCTGCTGCCAGGCACCCCTATTTCGTACACCTTCACTTCGGACGCACTCACGTAGCGCGATTTGGCCACCGGGCCCACCACGGGCTCTTCCACTTGGGCGGCCACGGGGCCGTCAGGTTTGGGCTGGTAAAAATCGCCCGGCAAAACCGGATTGATGCCCGCACCCGAGGTCACGAACACCCAGCTTTCGTCGTCGATGGCAAAGCGGAAAGGCGTGTTTTGCAAGGCCTGCTCCACCACCGTTCGCACGGGCTGGTCTTGCACCCGCAAGGTCACGAAAAGGCTGTCAACCGCTTGGGGGTCGAAGTAAAAACGAAAGCCAGTTTGCGCTTCTACCTGGCTGGCAAACTGTTCAAAAACCAGGTGACTGAAGTTGCCGGTTACTCGCTTTTCGGTCTGTTGCCCATGGCTAGTCAGGCAGGCCAACAGGAAAAAGAACACAAAAAAGGCCCTGTAGGTGTGTTTCATAGCAAGGTGACGATAGCAAATGGGCAGTTGGGTGCAGACGGGCGAGCCTACAATCAGCGCGGCGGCAAGCTGCTGTAATAGCTGGCCAGCTGAACCAAGGAGTTTTCAAATGCAGCTTTCTTGAAGGACAGCGGGTGTCTTTTCAAATAGTCCTGCATCTCTTTGCTGCGGTCCGAAAACAAGCGCATGGCCGCCGCTTTTCGGCGAACCGAGTAGCAAAGCCCGGCTTTCTTGACGAAAAGCTCGTCTTCGGTCGTAAACTCCACATCAATATAGCTTTGCAGCAAATGCTCCTGCATGCGTTTGGTGCGCTTGGCCAGCACCTGCACCGTGCTATCGAGGAGCACCTCGTAAAAACCGGTTCGAATGACGCTCTTGTTCGAGCTGTCGGCCACCAGGCGCGTGAAGCGGTGCCGATTGACAGAGAACTCCCGAACGTTTTCGTTGACCAGGCGCAGGGTCAGTGGGCTTTGGGGCGGCGAGAGCACCACTTGGTCCAGCACCACGTCATACAGCAATTGCACGTTGGCAAAAGCGTGTCCGTTGTAAAAAACGCTGCCGGGTTGCTTTTCGGAGGATAGAAAAAACTGATGCCCTGTCTGTATATGGTACGGCTTGGCGTAGTCTATGTATTCCGGACCGTTGTAAAGCTGCGGATGTATCGGGAAAGCCTCTGCGTAGACCTTGTGAGCGGCGGGAACAGACGAGGCAACGTCTCCTTCGGGGGGGGCCAACTGACAGAAAGCATGCTGGCTAATGGCCAATAGGCACACCAGTAGGGAAGGGCTAGCGCGTAGTGCTTTCATAGATGTTTGGTAGGAGAGAAAGATAACCGTATGCTAATCTACCTCCTGTGCGCCATACACAATCGATATTGAATTTTATTCTTTTGAGGAATCACTTTAGTCATAACCTGAGGTCGTACTTAACTCCCGCGAGCAGGAGCATACCGCAGAATCACCGCCAGCCACTACGGCCGCCAGGTGGCGGCCAAGCGCTTGAGGCGAAGCCGTAATTTGTTGGCAGCATTCGCGCTTCACCTGGCTTTACCGTACACAAAGCATGCGCTACGTTTCCCTCGACCTCGAAACCTCCGGGCCCAACCCGCGCCGCCACCAAGTGCTGGAGCTGGCCGCCGTGGTAGAAGACAGCCGCCGCCCGCTGCCGCTGGCCGAGCTGCCCGCTTTCCGGCGCGTGGTGCGCCACCCCGAGTACGTGGGCACGGCGGGCGCCCTGGCCCTCAACGCCCGCCTGCTGGCAGAGCTGGCCCAGAAAGCGCCCAACCCCGAGCTCTGCGCCCCCGACGAGCTGCTGCCCCAGCTGCGCGTTTTCCTGGAAGCCCAGGGGTTTCGGCCCAACGACAAGGGCTGCGTGGCCGTGACCATGGCCGGCAAAAACATTGCCTCCTACGACCTGGGCTTTCTGCAGGAACTGCCCGGCTGGGGCAGCCTCGTGCGCGCCGACCCCGCCATGCTCGACCCCGCCGCGTTCTACCTCAACTGGCGCAAAGATTCGCGCCTGCCCAGCATGAGCATCTGCAAAGCCCGCGCCCGCTTCGCCGACCGGGAAGTGGCCCACGAGGCCCTCGCCGATGCGCTCGACGTGGTGCGCCTGCTGCGGCCGTTCTACGGCCTGCCCGTGTATGCCCAGGTCACGGACGTCGCCGGGGAGGAAAGCGGAATGAGCGGTTAGTAGAAAGAATCAAGCAGCAAGCGGTTTTAAGAAATTCTGTACAAAATGCGGCGCCTTGCTGCTTATGGCCAGCTACTTAAATGCGCTGCAGGCCCTTGTAGAACCCTTCCTGATACGACTTGCCGATGGGCACGAAATGACCGCCGCGCAGGTTGGCCGTGTTGTCCTCAATGGACTCGATGTGCTGCGTGTTGAGCAAATAGCTCCGATGCACCCGAATGAAGTGAGGAAACGACGCCAACCGGGCTTCCAAGGCCTTGAGCGTGGTGTACACGATGTACTTGTGCTTGGCCGTGACGATGTTGACGTAGTCGGACAGGGCTTCTACGTACAGCACTTCGTCGAAATTGATGCGCACCATGCGGCTGTTTACTTTCACAAACAAGTCGGCGTTGGCGGGCGTTTCGGCGGTGGCAGCGGGCGCGGCCTGTAAACGGGGTTTCACCCGTTGCACGGCTTGCGTGAAGCGGGCAAAATCGAAGGGCTTGACCAAGTAATCCGTCACGCGCAGCTCGAAGGCATCGACGGCAAAATCCTGCCGGGCGGTGGTGATGATGACTTCCGGCGGGTCGGCGAGGACGCGCAGGAGCTCCAACCCCGTGAGGTGAGGCATTTCAATGTCCAGAAACAGCACGTCGACCCGGTTGCCTTCGCGGAAAAAGGTCAGTCCGGCAATGCCATCGGCCAGCGAAGCTTCCAGTTTTAGGTTGGGAGTTAACTCGACGTAATGTTCGAGGGTGAGACGATTGATTTCATCGTCATCAATGATAGCGCATGTCAACATAGAGCGGGGAAGGAAGAGGCAGAAAGGCACCGACGGAAAGGAAAGTCGTTCGGCGGTATAAAGTAACCACTCGCCGGGCATATAGCGACGGCGGCGGTTCTACTGGATTTTTGGGGTCAAAAAATATATAAATTTGGCTAGTATATACTTCACAAATTGAAGCTTCAGAGTTAGTTGAAGCTTCTGATTCCTTGCTGCAAAATGGTAAACCGGTTTTTTATTGCATTGTTGATGCTGAGCGTTTCTGCGGCGCAGGCCAAATTCCGGCCCAAACCCCAGACCACCGCCGCCACGGAAGCCCGAAACGAAGCCGCTGCCCCAAGTTTTTCGGCGCAAGTGCGTCAGGCCCACCGCATCGCGTCCTTTCTAGCCGACGCCCTGGTGCTCAACAACGCCCAGCAGCACGCCGTGGAAGCCTACACCCTGGCCGAGTGCCAGGCGCTGGTGCTGGCCGCCACCCCGGCCGATGCCGCCGCCGCCCAGCAAGCGTACCGCCAGGCCGTGCGCCGGGTGCTGGCCACCAGCCAGCTGCAAACCTACGCGGCCCTGCGCCTGCGCCTGACGGACACGGCGCTGCCCCTCGACGGCACCGAGGTGGCCACGCGCTGAGCCGGCGCTACTGGCGCGTCATTTCCTGCTGCACCAAGGCTTGCACGGCGGGTTGGTCAAAGTCGGCCTCGCTTTGAATGTGGGGCATCAGCCGGGCCATGATGGCGTCTTGGCGCTGGCCCGCGGCCCAAGCCTCGGCGTAGGGCGTGTGCGAAAACGTGACTTGTGCGTAAAGCGGCGTCCAGCGGCCCGGAAACTGGGCCGCGATTTTGGCTTCAACCTTCTTTTGCAGCAGAAACCGCGGGTCGGCCACCCGGTCGCGCATTTCGGTGAAATTGTAAAGCGCGAGGTCGGCCATGGCGTCGGCATTGGGCTTGCGCTGGGCTTGGAACTCGGCGAAGACGGTGGGCCAGGCGTGGTCGCCGTGCTGGTCGAGCAAGTCGTTGAGCACGCTGCAGTCTTCGAAGCCGGCGTTCATGCCCTGGCCATAAAAGGGCACGATGGCGTGCGAGGCGTCGCCGAGGAGCAGCACGTCGTCGTCGTACTTCCACGGAAAGCACTTGATGGTGACCAGCGAGCCCGTGGGGTGCTCGAAAAACTCCTGCACCAGCTCCGGCATCAGCGGCACGGCGTCGGGAAATACCCGCTCGAAAAAAGCGCTGACGTCGGCCGGGGTTTGCAGCACAGCGAAGCTTTCGGGGCCTTCAAACGGGAAAAACAGCGTGCAGTTGAACGAGCCGTCGAGGTTGGGCAGGGCAATCATCAGGTACTGCCCGCGGGGCCAGATGTGCAGGGCGTTTTTCTCTAACGGCCACGCGCCGCCGGGCCCGGCCGCAATGGTGAGCTCCTTGTAGCCGTATTCGAGGTAGTCCTGCGAGTAGTCGTAGCGGTCGGTTTTCTGCAGGGCGCCACGCACCGCCGAAAACGCCCCGTCGGTACCAAAAAGGCGGGTGTAAGGCTCGGTGTGCTCCTGCTGAGTGGCGGTGTCGAGCAGGTGCAGCTCCTGCTTTTTCAGGTCGATGTGCAGGCACTGCTGGCCGAACTGCAGCCGCACGTTGGGCTGGGCTTCGGCCAGGTCGAGCAGGCGGCGGTTGAGGTGGCCGCGGTTGACGGAGTAAATGGCCTGCCCGTCTTGGCCATAGGGCTGACGGGTGAGGTTGCCTTGCGCGTCGTGCATCACCCGGCCCGTCATCGGGATGCCCACCTGGCGGATGTCATCGGCCACGCCCACGCCCTCCAGGGCACGCCAGCCGCGGTCCGACAGCGCCAGGTTGATGGAGCGGCCCTCCTGAAAGCCCGCCCGCCGCGGGTCGGCGCGCCGCTCAAAGACTTGCACCGGATGGCCGCGCCGCGCCAGATACAAGGATAGCAAGGAGCCCACTAGGCCGGCTCCCATCACGGTGAGGGGCTCGGCGGCGGGCATTGGGGTAATATTTGAAGGCATAAACTAGGCGAGTGACAAGGGGCAAGAACGAGGGGAGGCGGCTAAGCTACTACGTGCCGAACGCCTGGGAAGTAGCTGGAAATAGATTCGCCGGCTAAGTAACCGGGCTCATCGTGAATTGGTCTTGCTTAAACGGAATTTCTACAGATGAGCCAATCGTGGCCGGACCTTTGAATGAGTAGAACAAAACTACTTTTCACTATGACTCATTTTCGATTCCGCTATAAGCGGGTTGGCTACATTCGCTGGCGCCGTCGTTCTACTTTTCGCCCTGCTGTGTTGGTTGTGCCGGCCTTGGCAACGGCCGAGCTCGGCGCGCCCAGCAAAGCCGCCTGGCGACGCACGGCGAAGGTGGTTGTGGCATCGGAAGCCCCGACGTTACCAAACACCGTTATTTTGCACATTGGGGAGTTCATTGTGAGCGAGGAAGGCGACCCTCAACTTTTAGGGCATCCAGATATAAGATATTAATGCGTTGTCCGTCATGCATTTTGTGATGGTAGCACACCATATAATATAAAATGCTACTTCGATACATATGGGAAAAAGGTGGTAGATTTGTAATCCGCTTTTTTAACTTTCCCAATATGCGTCAATTTTACATTAGTTTTATTTTATGCCTGTTGCTCGCTCTGGGTAGCCAAGCACAGACCACTACGTCCATTAGCGGCACGGTTCAGACCGAAGCCGGCATGCCGCTGCCTGGCGCCACCGTTTTTGTGAAGGGCACCTTTGCCGGCAGCGGCACCAACGAGGAAGGGCAGTTCGATTTGAAATCGGACTTTTCTAAGGGCCCGCTGGTGTTATCCGTTTCGTTTGTGGGGTACGAAACCCAGGAGCTCACCCTGACCGAGCCCGATGCTGCTCTCATCGTCACGCTTCGCCCCAGCGCCATGCTCGACCAAGTGGTGGTAGCGGCTTCGCGTGTGGAGGAAAGCATTGGCCAAGTGCCGGTAACGGTGGAAAAGCTCAACCAGCGCCAAGTCGAGCAAATTACCACGCCGGACCTAGTGGCCGGCCTGGGCCGCTTCAAGGGCATCGACGTGAGCAGCTCCAGCTTGCTCACCACCAGCTTCAGCACCCGGGGCTTCAATTCCTCGCGCTCGGACCGGGTCATCCAGTTGGCCGACTACATGGACACGCAGCTGCCCAGCCTGAGCACTAATTTCGGGAACATGCTGGGCGCGCCGGTGCTCGACGTAGCCAGCGTGGAAATCGTGCACGGCCCAGCCTCGGCCCTCTACGGCGCCAACGCCTTCAACGGCGTGCTGCTCACCAACTCCAAAGACCCGTTCCAAGACCCCGGCCTGACGGTGCGGCTGCGCGGCGGCACCCGCGACCTGCTGGACGGCCAACTGCGCTACGCCGTAAAAATCGGCGAGCGGTTGGCCTTCAAAATTTCGGGCGGGGCTGTGGTGGCCAACGACTTCCTGGCCGACAACGAGGACGCGACTTCGCAGCTGATTGAGCCAGCCAACAACCCCGCCGGTTCTAATTTGGGCTACGACGCGGTGAGCCGCTACGGCGACCTCGGCTTCGCTTACACTGCGGCGGCCGGCGCCCTGGCCGGAAAAACCGTGTTTTTGCCCGGCTACACGGAGCGGCAACTGGTGGCCGGGGACGACAAGTCGCACTCGTACAAAATCGCGCCCAGCGTGTCGTACCTGCTCAGCAGCCGCGTCAAAGCCACCCTCGACTACCGCTACGCCAATGCCACCACCACCTACCAGGCCGCCAGCCGCTACCGCTTCGTCAACAGCGGCGCGCAGCAGATGCGGGCCCAGCTGGAAGGCCAAAACTGGGTGGTGCGAGCTTTCAGCACGCAGGATTTTTCGGGCCGGCGCGACCCGCAGTCCGACGGCTCCTACAACCTGGGCTTTCTGGGCGGCTTCCTGCAGGCCCAGCCGGTGGCTGGCGCGCCCATGGACCCCGCGTTGGGACGGCCGGTGAACTACGCCGAACGCTACTTTAACGCCTACGCCGGCGTGTATAACCGGGCCTTCCGCCGCAGCGGGGGCAATGCCGACTTCGCGGCCCTCACCGCACGCGACTCGGCTGGCATCCGGGCGCCGCTGCTGCAGCCTGGCAGCCCCGAATTCAACGCCGCCCGCAACCAGATTATCCACGACCCGACGCCCGGCAAAGGCGCCCGGCTCGTCATCCGCTCCATTCTGAACGAAGGCAGCGCGCAGTACAATTTCAAAAACTCCTTCGCCGACCTGACCGTGGGCGGGGCCTACCGCCAGTTTCTGCTGGGCTCCGACGGCAGCATCTTCGCCGACACCCGCGACGGCGACCGCATCCGCAACTACGAATACGGCGCCTATGCCCAGGCCAGCAAGTCGCTGCTCGACGACCACCTGAAGCTGGCTGCCGCCGGCCGCGTCGACCGCTTCCAGAACTTTGGCACCGCGTTTTCGCCCCGTGCCTCGGCAGTGTACTCGCTGGGGGCAGACAAGCTTCAGAACTTCCGCCTCAGCTACGGCCGCGCCTTCCGGTCGCCCAGCCAGGACCAGCAGTACATCCGGCTGGACATCAGCCGCGCCGTGTTGCTGGGCAACGTGGGCAAGGGCTTCGATGGCTACTCCTTGACGGTGCTGAAAGGCGCTTCGCCGGCGGATGCCAACAATTTCTATCGCGCCGACCGGCTGAAGCTCGAAGAAGTGAATAGCTACGAAGCCGGCTACCGGGCCCAGCTTGCCAAAAAGCTGTACGTGGACGTGGACTATTTCTTCAACACGTTCAACAACTTCATTGCCACTCAGAACTTTGTCGGCCGCCTCGACGGCACCCGGCCGGCCCCTGCCGAACTCGCCACCACCAACCTCCCTGGCAGCAGTGTGCGCGTCATCCAGGTGGCGGCCAACGTGGACCAGCGCGTGCAAAGCCAGGGCGCGGGCCTTACGTTGAACTATGCTTTCGCGCCGGCCCTCACCGTGAGCGGCAACTATAGCTACAACGACCTTATCACGAAGGAGTTTAAAGCCGGTACGCAGTCGTTTTTCAACACGCCCCGCCACAAGTTCAACCTCGGCTTCGACGGCCAGGCCCTGGACCGCCAGCTGAGCTACAACCTGAACTACCGCTGGGTCGATGCCTTCCTGTACGAGTCGACTTTTGCTACCGGTACCGTGCCCGTGGCCCAGACCGTGGACGTGCAGGTAGGCTACACGCTCAAGGCCCTGCACACCACCTTGCAAGTGGGAGCCAGCAACCTGTTTGACGCGCCCAACCTGCAGGTGTACGGCTCGCCCAGCATCGGCCGAATTGCTTACGCCGGGTTGCTCTTCGATATCAAGTAATTAGATAGGAGATAGGAAGAATTAGACTTCTGTACAGATGAGTTAAGTTCCGTATTCCCTTTTTTATAGCGGTTTTCTCAAAATTAGAATTCCAATTGTCCAAAAAGCCTCGGCGTTCTTACTGCCGGGGCTTTTTTTATTGGCTGGCAGACGTCGCAGCTCAGCGCTATTGTACTGATAATAAGTGCAACATATTCTTGAATTAACAGCGGCTGTAGGGAGCAGGAAAGTAAGCGGAGGGGCATGGTACACTAGTTGTAAATAATTGGCTTGCCGTCGCATTGTCGACGGTGCCTACTTGCTTTTATCTGCTTTATCTACTGCATTATGGCTCCCACTATCCTTGTCCGCCGCCGCAAGCACCTGTGTTTGCCTCCCAAGTTCCAGAAGCAGCTCACGGCCAAAACCCGGCTAACCCTGGAGCCCGCTTTGCGCCATTCCCTCCCCGTGCTGCCACTGGCTCCGTCGCGGCGCATGGGCGGGTACGTCATTGGGTTTGGCATGTGCCCAAGCCTTCACGGCCACCCCGACATTCATTATCATTTTTAGGCCCCTCTTGGCTGGTGCGTGCTGGCACGGCAGGAGGTGACGCTTATTCGCTAGCCACCCACCGAAACGTCAGGTTCAGGCGCGGGCCTACGGGGCGCGCGGTTTTGGGCAGCGCGTGCTGCCAGTGCTGCTGGGTGGGGCCCGCCATCACGAGCAGGCTGCCACTGGGCAAATCGAGGGCCTGCGGTGGGTGGCCCAGCCCGGGCCGGGGCCGCAGCCGAAACCGGCGCGTGGCCCCCAAGCTTAGCGAAGCAATGACCGGAGCGGGCCCCAACTCGGGTTCGTCGTCGGCGTGCCAGCCCATGCTGTCGCGGCCGTCGCGGTAGAAATTCAGCAGCACGCTGTTGAAGCGGGCTCCGGTGGCGGCTTCCAGGCGTTGGCGCAAGGCGTGCAGCGCCGGCGTCCAGGGGCGTGGCTCCCAAGTCAGGCCCGAGTAGGTGTAGCGCGCGGCAGGGTCGCCGTACCACGCCGTCAGGCGCGGCTGCGGCAGCTCCTGCCCAAACATGCGAATGGCGCGTTGTTCCCAGGCGACCTCGGCCGTGAGCAACGCCAGCAGCGTGGCGGCTTCGTCGGCCGGCAAAAAGGCGGGGTCGAAACGCAGGTCGGCTTGAGGCAGGAGCAGAGCAGAAAGGGACACGCGCGGGAGGATGCCGCCAACGGCAGCGTTTGGAAAGAAGGACACGGAAACTACGTGCCCTCACAAAGGTGGGCTAGCGGGGCATCATGCGCTCCAGCTCCTGGCGCACCTCTTTGGGCTGCTGCTCGATGAGGTAGATGTTCAGCTTTTGCAGCCCAAACACCAGCGCGAAGCAAATGAGCAAGGGCGCAAGCCAGCCCCGGCTGCGGTAGTTGGTTACGCCCACGTGCCGCGGCCAAAACCAAAGCACGTAAGCCAGGATGGCCGGGAGGTTGAACATGGGGCCGTACCAGGGGCTTAAGCCGTAGCGGGGCAACGCCCATTTCAGGGCCAGGCCACCGGCCACGCAATAGGCCACAATGAAGAGCACCAAGCCCAGCAGGGCCCGCTTGCGGTCTAGGCGCCACAGGTTCAGGCCCAGCAGGATGCCGCCGGCCAGCATGGTGAATGGCACCGAAAACAGCACGATGGTGACCGGAGAATACAGCGCCGGTCCGGTGTCGTCGGCTACGTCAGGGTCGGCGGCGGTGGCAGTGGCCTGGCGGCGCTCGGCATCGGCGGCTTCTTCGTGGCTGCGGTGGGCGGCCGCGGCGGCTTCTAGGGCGGGGCGCAGGGAGGCTTCTTCGGGAGCGGGCTGGCCCCGGCGGCGCAGCTCGTCGAGGGCGGCCAGCACGGCCGCTTCGCGGTATTGGGCATGGCCGGTCACGTATTCGCGCAGGGCCGCGTCGGTCTTGAGCAGCATCTTAGCGGCGTAATCTTCCATGAGAGAGTTAAAAGTAAAAAGTTAAAAAGGTAAAAAGAGAGTTTTCGAACATAAGGGTTGATGCCGTAGAACACCACCCAGAGCGGTTTTAACCCTTCACTTTTAACTTTTAACTGAAAAAAATTGCCGCAGCGCTTCGCCTACCCGGTGCACGTCCTCAAACGAATTATACAAGGGTACGGGTGCCAGGCGAATGACGTTGGGCTCGCGCCAGTCGGCAATGATGCCCCGGGCGGCTAGGTAGTCGAACAACTCGCGGCCCCGCCGGTGCACCAGCACCGAGAGCTGGCAGCCGCGCTGCGCCGGGTCGGCGGGGGTGATGATTTCCAACTGCTCTTTGGGCAAGCCCAAGTCCTGAATGAGGGTTTCGAGGGCGGCGGTGAGCTGCTCGCTCTTGCGCCGCAGGGCGGCCATGCCCCCGGCCCGGTCCACTAGCTCCAGGCTGGCGCGGTGAATGGCCATGGGAAAAATTTGGGCGTTGGAAAGCTGCCAGCCGGCGGCGCCGGGCATGGGCCGGAAGCCCTTCTTCATCTGGAACCGGTCGGCGGGGTCGTGGCCCCACCAACCGGCCAGGCGCAGCAAGTCGGGCCGGTGCGCAAACCGCTCGTGCACAAACACGCCCGAGGTGCCGCCCGGCCCCGAGTTGAGGTACTTGTAGGAACACCAGCAGGCAAAATCTACGTCCCAATCGTGCAGGTGCATTTCCAGGTTGCCGGCCGCGTGGGCCAGGTCGAACCCCACCAAGGCGCCCACCGCGTGGCCCGCCCGCGTGATGGCGGCCATGTCGAAGGCCTGCCCGGTGTAGTAGTTCACGCCCCCGATGAGGACGGTGGCCAGCGTTTCGCCTAGTTCCTGAATTTTGGCCTCGATGTCTTGGGTGCGCAGGGTGTGTTCGCCGGGGCGGGGCACCAGTTCCACAATGACTTCGGCGGGGTCGAGGCCGTGCAGCCGGGCCTGGCTTTCGATGGCGTATTGGTCCGACGGAAAGGCGCCGCCTTCCATCAAGATTTTGTAGCGCGTGGCCGTGGGCTGATAAAACGACACCAGCAGCAAGTGCAGGTTCACGGTCAGGTTATTCATCACTACCACTTCGAGCGGGCGGGCACCCACCAAGCGGGCCGACGCCTCGGTCAACGTTTCGTGGTAGTGCATCCAGGGCGAGGTGCCGTGGAAGTGGCCTTCCACGCCCAGCCGCTCCCAGGCCTCAAATTCCTGCTCCACGGCCGCACGAGCCGCTTTGGGCTGCAGGCCGAGTGAGTTGCCGCATAAGTAGGCGCAGGGCTGCCCATCGGGGCGGGCCGGGATATGAAATTCTTGGCGGAGACCGGCTAGTGGGTCGGCGGCGTCGAGCTCGGCCGCGGTAGCAAGGGTAAACGTGGAAGTCATGGCCGCAAAGGTCGGCGCAAAGCCGGTGCGCATGCTAACAAAAGGTTATGGCATCAGCAGCGACGTGGCCGTCCTACTGCACCACATAGCCTTGCAGAAAACATTCCAGCAGGTGCAACTGCATGACCAGGTTGAACATGTAGAGCACCATGGTGATTTCGCGCTGCCAGCGCAGCTGCCGCAGCATGAGGTAAGCAAACAAGTAGGCACTAAGCAAGCCAAAATACCACAGGGCTTGCCCCCATGTGAAGTTGTCGAACTCCAGGGTAAACGCCCCAAATGTTTGCCACAGCACCAGCGTGGCCAGCAGCAGGTAAAAATAGTAGTGCCGCGGCCACGCCGGCTGGGCATTCAAATGCCACACGAGCACCACAAAAAACGGGGTAGCAAATAGGTAGCGGCTGAAATTCCAAATGCTCCCTGCTTGGTACAGCACGATGAACAAAGCAATGCTGATGCAGTAGCCCAAGGCAAACAGCACCACCGGCGGCACATTGGGCAATGGATGCTGCCGGCGCTTCAGCCACCGTACACCCAGCCAGAGGCCGGTCGTAATGGAGGCAGCGCCCAGCCACAGCCCCAAGGCGTCGAGCCACAGCATATTAATTCCCGAGGGCGTGAAAAACGGGAGCTGGGGCCACTGCAGTCCGCGCCCCCAAAACTTCTGCGCTTTCACGAAAGCAAACGGTTCGCCTACTTGGAGCCATTGAAAAAAGGCCACCGCTCCGACCGACCCGGCAACGGCCAGCAGTCCCGCGCCCCCCCAGCGCAATGCCCGGCGCGCCTGGCCCGGTTGGGAGGCCCACAGCAGCGTCGTGAACAGCAGCGCCGGAGTGAACATGGCACTGGCCGAGCGGGTGAGACCGCAGCCCAACAGGCCCAGCATCCACCAGCCCAGCCGCTCGCGGTGCAACCCCACAAGGACCAACGTGGCACACAGAAAAAAAGCGCCTCCGTGTAGGGGATAACCATAAACAGCAGCGGCGGGGTGGACAACAGCAGCAGCACCGTGCGTGGCGGCAGCCGCAACTGCTGCGCCAGCCAGGCAAAGGCGGCTACAAACAAGCCGAGATTGAGCATCCCCATGCCGAAAGCCCCAAGTCCGGACAGCCGCCATGCGTAGGGAAACAGCGGGAAAAACGCGGCCGAACTCATGCCCGTTTCGGAGTATGAGTAGCCTTGCTCGCGAATCAGGTTGTACCAGTACACGTCCCACCGGGCCACGTTGCCGTCGTTGGGCAAGTATCGGATGATGCCGAAGCAATACAGCGCAGAAGTCAGCGCGGCCAGCAGCAACAGGTGGCCGCCCACCGCAAGAACGGCCGGGTAACGCCTTGCCAGTGAAGCCGGGGCAGTAAGTAAACTCACGGAACAGAGAAGAAAAAGTCGGGTTCAGAGCGGTTAGCGCCACCCTTCCAGCGTTAGGTCGTCGAAATATTTAGCTGCGCCCCGCTCCGGACACCACACGTACACCAGCACTTCGTCGGTGGGGTCCAGGTCGGCGGGTAAGTGGATGGTTTTGGTGATGGGTTCCCACATTTGATAGCGCCGCACCACAGCATCAATATTCAGCGCCCGCCAGATGTTGGGGCGGCGGTCGTGGCACCGAATTTCTACCACCAGCTTGGTCGAGCGGATGAGGCCACTGGTGAGGTACACCCACCCGCGCAGACGCAAGCGTGAAGGCACAAAAGCGCAACGCCCCAGGGTGGTATGATAGGGCGCCACGTACTCGGCGCCATCGGCCACGTAGTATGAATAACGCCCGGAGTGTGCCTGCGCGGTGCTCAGAAAAGGAGGCAGCGGATTTGCCCACCCCTCGAACTGTTCAAAATCGGAATTCAGCAGCACACAGCGCTCGGTAGCAGCAGAGCTGCAGCCACTCAACACACCCAGCATGCTGAATCCAATCAGTCCACTCAATAAACACCGCAAGACAGCATTGAACATCAGAGAAAGTAGCAAGTGAGTGCACGAATGTGCTGATTATAAATGCCGGCTCGGCAGGTATTGTCAGTGCTTGAATAAGTGCCCCGATACCCCCAGCCAGTCCAGGGCGTTCTGGCCCAGCATTTGGGCTTTGATGTCGGCCGGAAACGGCATGGACTTGATGAGCTGGCCCGGCTGCAGCTCGCCCAGCGGAAAGGGATAATCGGTGCCCAGCGTGATTTTGTCCGCGCCCAGGGTCTTCACCAAGTAGTCGAGCATCAACGGGTCGTGCACCAGCGAGTCGACCCAAAACTTGCCCAAGTAGTTGCGCGGGTTGTGCGGGTTGTCGATGGCGCAGAGGTCGGGCCGCACCTGCCAGCCGTGCTCAATGCGGCCTATGGTGCTGGCAAACGAGCCCCCGCCGTGGGCCAC